>NZ_DATCVJ010000932.1:0-10871 GCF_036566945.1 Chitinophaga sp.
AGATCGGTCTGTATTTATTATCTTGGATAAAACATAAGCGCAAAAAAATGAATCAGATTAAAGCAGCTTTATTTGGCCTGGCAGTGGGCGATGCATTAGGCGTACCAGTAGAATTCAGAGAGCGGGAAGGACTTGAACGTAGTCCTGTAACCGACATGATGGGTTACGGATCGCATCGTCAGCCTGCCGGCACCTGGTCCGATGATAGTTCACTTGCTTTTTGTCTGGCTGAAGCGCTGGCATCAGATTTTACGCTGGCACTGCTCGCAAAATATTTTGTCGATTGGCGATATAAGAATTTCTGGACGCCACATGGCGAAGTATTCGATATTGGTATGACTACACAGGAATCGATTGAGCGATTGGCGAAGGGTATTGCACCAACAAAGGCAGGCGGATTTTATGAATCTGAAAATGGCAATGGCTCGCTCATGAGAATTCTGCCATTGCTTTTTTATGTGAAAGATAAGCCGATTACAGAACGATTTGAATTAACCAGAGATGTATCCTCTCTTACACATGGACATATGCGTGCGGTTATCGCCTGTTTTTATTACTTAGAGTTTGCGCGGCTGATTTTATTGAAAAAGGATAAATTCGAAGTTTATCTTTCTCTGCAAAAAACATTGCCCTCCTTCATTGCACAACAAGGAATAGCTGCCGATGAAATCGCCAAATTTCACCGCCTTTTTAAGGAGGATATTCATTTTTTTCCTGCCTCTACTATCAGTAGCGGTGGATATGTGTTGTATACATTGGAGGCAAGTATCTGGTGTATACTCACGACAGACAACTATGCGGATGCTGTTTTGAAAGCCGTGAATTTGGGAGGGGATACAGATACTACCGGAGCGGTAACCGGTGGTTTGGCGGGGTTAATGTATGGATTAACGGGCATACCGGAAAAATGGATGGGCGAGCTGGTGCGACGGGAGGATATTGAGTGGCTGGGGGAGAGGATGGAGCGGAGATTACCATTTACTATGTAACTGGCGAGCGTGTTTTAGTAGTTTTGATGTCGCCTTTACTCAAGCGCTTCCTCATCCTCCTTCAACACAACGAAATCCCGGAACTCGGTAGAAAAGAATGGACGCTCTATACTCCTGGTCAGGTAAACTTCTTCCTGGATCCCATCTAAGACTTTGGCAAAAACTGGTTTCATGTCACTGAGCAAAATGCAATACTTACTATTTATGCTAAAATAGAGAAATAAATGGTCAATTCCAACGTACGAAAGTTTTGAGAGGGGCGCTACCTTTAGCGACAAGCCACTTTATGAATGAAGCTTACATTTTTAAAATTGACTGGAATAAAGGATTATAAATCTGTAATAAGTAAATAAAGAAGATGAAGAAAGCTATATTAACCATATTTCTCTGTGTGCATGCGTTGGTTGGATATGCGCAAACAAGCCAGCAAAAAGATCTCCATCAGTTGCAATCGGATTTCGTAGATCTCCGCTTTGGGGTGATGATGCATTTCAATATGGGTACATTTACGGATGAAGAATGGGCCAATCCTGATCATGATCCCCAATTATTTAACCCTGCCAAATTAGATTGTAATCAATGGGCGGACGCCTGTAAAGCAGCGGGAATGACCTACGGCATTCTCACCACCAAGCATCATGATGGCTTCTGTTTGTGGGATAGTAAATACACTGATTACGATGTAGCCAGCAGCCCCCTGAAAAGAGACGTGGTAGCGGAATATGTAAAGGCGTTTCGTAGCAGGGGATTAAAGCCCTGCCTGTATTTTTCCGTGTGGGATCGCCATAATGGTGTGGAGAACGGCGGTCCGAAAGAAGAAGCATTTGTGTTGAATCAGTTAACGGAGCTGCTAACCAACTACGGCGAAATACCGCTGATTATTTTTGATGGCTGGAACTGGAAGATGGGACATCGCCTGATTTCTTATCAACGCGTGTATGAACATATAAAGAAGCTACAGCCTAATTGTCTTGTTTCGGAGCATAATGGCAATAGTAACCTGCAAACGGATATCGTTTATTATGAAGGGCCTAAAGGCGTTTATCCTCCCGGTAATAATGTTTATCCGTCACAAATGGCGCTGACCTTGACAAATGGTTGGTTCTGGCATCCGGGAGCCGGGAAAGAGGTGAAAAGCCTGGATTATGAACTGGATAAACTACAACGGGTAGTACCGCTCTATTGCAATTTCCTGATTAATATCGGCCCTAATCGCGACGGGCTGTTTGACGACGCTGCAGTAGCACGCTTAAAACAAATTGGAAAGACCTGGAAAGCCGATCGTAACAGATTGCCTTTGCCGTCACAAGCCGTTGTTGTAAAAAACTTTATCACCGTGGCTGCTGTATCCGCCTCCGATGGCGTAGCCGTAGTAGCACCAGCTGGTCCCGCCAACGATGGTTCTCCAATTGCAGCATTGCTGGATCAGAAAAAGCCGGATGTGATGATAGACGGCATTAGTGACCTGGTAGGAGACAGAGGCGGGTTTGCGCCGTTTCAGACATACTGGAAGTTTTCGCCGTCAAAATCGCCGGCTGTAGTACTGGATCTGGGTGAAGAGAAATCCATCAGCAAATTGTATTACTTACCGGCCCAGCTCACAGGGTATAGCGGTATCATTACAAAGTATACATTGTCTGTGGGCGATACGCCAACTGCCCTCACAAAAGTTAAGGAAGGTACCTGGCAAAAAAATGCAGACCTGAAAGTGACCACGTTTTCGCCGGTTAAAGCCAGGTACGTTAAGCTTGAAATAGCTGCTGCTATTGATGATGCCATGATCAGTGAAATAGGCGTTGGGAACTAATAATAAGTATATATCGCCGGTAATAAAAATTCGATTCAAAGTACTTTTAGCCGCGTTGCCGCAGGCGTACCATCGTATTTGAGGGATTGTTTCTTTTTATAGAATCTCTACTTCTTCTGGAATCAACAACAACAGCGTACACCCGGTTTTAGTAGTCACCGAATGTTTAAAGCCCGGCGGCGTATATAGGTAGTCGCCCTGTGAAAGCGTAGCACTTTCCAATGTAGCTTCTCCACTTAGTACAAATATTTCTTCGCCGGCAGGATGATTATGATAGGGATAGCTGGCCCCGGCTTCAAATTTCAGGAGTATGGAGGTAGAACGCTGCGCTGCTTCGTCATACCGGAGGGAGATGACAGAAATGCCATGATAATGAATCCCTTTTTCAACTAATGGCTGCCAGTCTTTTTGATTGTTTCTTACAATGTAGTGATGGATATCTGTATTCATAGTAACTATTTTTAGTTGATTTATTACTACAAAGATGGGTTACAAAAGGCGGGTAAAGAATAGAGAATATGGAGAAAAGCATGTAATATTTACGCCGTCAGTTTTTCTTTATATTGTTTGGGAGAAGACTTTGTTTGTTTCTTAAAGAAATTGGAGAAATAAAACGGGTCATTAAAGCCCAGCTGATAAGCCACTTCTTTTACCGACAAATTTCCATAGGTAAGCAGCCTTTTTGCTTCGGAGGTAATAAGGCCATAGATAACATTTTGAGCTGTTTTGCCGGCATGCAGTTTTGCCAGGTCATTTAATTTTAGTTCCGTAGTACCCAGCATTGCTGCAAATTGACGAAGGGAATAATTGTGTTCAAAATTATTTCTTACCGCTTCTAAAAATTTCAGGAATAAGGCATCGGGTTTCCAGATTTCGTCTCCACGGCTCACTTTGGCCCTGTTGATAGCTACCAATATCAACGCTATCCGGCTATGCACGGAAATAAGGTATTGATATGGCTTGTTCAGTAATTCCTGTTCAATGGATCTGAGCTGAGGTTCCACCATTGCTTTATCTACCGGTATGACTTCGTTCATGGCAAAATGACAAAAAAGCCCGTTGTGGAAAATCAGTTCAATATCGTTATCATCTTTACAAAAAAAGTCTAATGTAAATTCAAGCACCCAGGCTTTGGCTTTTGTCCAGGAGGTCAGTGTGTGAATTTGGCCTGATGTAATGGTGACTACCTGTGCTGCAGAAAGATGGAATTCTTTTTCATCAATAGTCATTGATAGTTTGCCTGAAACACAGTATACCAAAACATATTTCATGATGCGTCGTGGTTGATCCAGGGCGGCAATGTTTTCTACCTCGTTGATTGTTATCATTTGCAATATGGATATGAAGTGGTTTACAATACGGACGGGCGATCTCGGACTGCTACCTAAATTTAATCATGTTCTGTGTATTTTTTGAACTATGCTAACATTTCATTGGCCTTTTTTGGGTGGGTACGTATTGGAAGTACATACCCACCTATATTTTAATGGATTCTCTCTTTGGTCTCGTCAAAAAAATTACTTCTTTCGCCGATGGCCGTACGGGTGCATTTCATAATAATATCATGCAGTTCGGTACCGGAGCTGTGCAAGGGGTCAATAGCTTTTACCAGTATGGTCCTTAATGTAAAAAGTTCTTCTCTGTTAAATTTTTTGGATGCTTTTACCAATTCCAGTTTCATTAGCTGCTCCTGCTGGTTTTGCTTTGGATTAAATATTTCATTTAATTGGCTGCATTGGTGACAGACCCCATTTTTGTTGATTAAGGCGCATCTGTTTTCGAAGATGTCGGTCATGGTACTTCTGGCATCTATCAGGAGATGTTTTATCACTCCTTCTGTTTTATCCAGAATGAGGCAAATTTCTTTGACCTGGAAATCATAGATGTCTTTTAAAATCAGTGCCACCTGGTTTTCGATGGGTAGAGTTTTCGAGATGCAGGTGAAACAAAAGTCCACGTGTTCCTTCATCTCATAGGCCCCTGCATTGGACGTTTGATGAACAATCCTGAATGCCTGTCCGATCTCCTGGGTGCCAATGGCTAACATGGCGCCCTGATCCTGCGCGTCAGCCGGCCATCTCTTTAATTTTTTTAAATGATCGTAGGCGAGATGGGTAGCGATTTTAAATACCCAGGTTTTGAGGGAGGATTCCCGGTTGAAGGTGGAGATCTTATCAAACGCCCTGATGAAGGTGTCATGGGTCAGATCGTCTACGTCATTCCGATCCACGAGTAAGCGATAGAGGTATGACTTCAGCTGGGTTTGAAATCCGGCAAATAGTGTCTGGAACGAATTGATATCACCGGTTAATGCTTTTTTGAGTATTTCTTCTTTGTCCATTTGGTCAATTTAATGCTGCATGATGAAGCGGGTGGCAGTCTTGCGAAAGACCGTCACCCATTAAATATATTATAATAAATTTATTTTCCCGCAATCAACATCCACAATATGACTATTGAAAACTACTCCGTTATCAGAAACCAGGAAGGCGGCTGTTTCGCCTACTTGTTTCAATGTGGGACCTGATTTCAGGAGATCAAATTTTTTGTATTGCAACGTCATTTCTTCCCGGGTAATGCCTAAATTTTCGGAAAAATCATTGATCATTCCCGAGATCTTTTTTGTCTCCAGCAGGGCGCCGGAGCAAATGCAGATCGCCTTAATTCCATGCTTGCCGAATTCGGCGGCCAATACCCTCGTCAATCCTTCAATAGCCGCACAGGCAGCCGCGAATCCTGCCATATTGGGCGTTTTGGTTCTCGCCATAGATGCGTTGAACAGCAAGAGCGTACCGGCTGATCCGGATTGGATCATATATTTTGCCGCAGCTCTCGAAGTAAGGAACTGCGAACCACAGATCCTTTGCAAAGGATTCAGGAATTGCTCGAAAGTGGCCATTGTCGTGGGCGTACCGCTGCCGGCGTCCCGGTAGTAGGTCCCGATACCATTGAATACCATATCCAGTTTTCCATTGTCCGCCACCACCTTTTGTAAATAAGTGTCAATCTCGGTTTCGTTCATGGCATCTACTTTACCTGCTTCCGCCTGTCCGCCACCCGCTTTGATTTCTTCCGCCAGTGTTTTTACGGCGCTGAGGTTCGTGGCGGTGACATATACTTTTGCACCATGCTGCGCAAATGACCTGGCTACAGCTCCCGCAATTTGTCCTGACGCCGCGAATATTACCGCTACTTTGTTTTTTAGATTTTCCATTTTGTTGCTTGTTTATATCTTTTGACGATTGAGCCGGGCAAAACGGTCGGGTTTTTATAAAATAGTTTTGAAGTGGGGGGAGGGATTGGTGATGAAGTGTTTGTTGGGGATGGTTTTTGTGAAGGGATGTTTTTATTAAAATCGAGTTAGAGATTATATATTGAGTGATTAACTCATACCAACCTATGAAATGTTTTTTTAGTTTTCTCTTACTGCCTACGCGATGACTACTTTAGGGCAAGCGCCTTTTCCTGCTAGCCGGAATCCAAATAATCCGCTGTTGCATATGTTTTTTTAAAGAACGTATATATCCCATTTTTATGAAACAAGTTTTCGGTGTGTTTTTACTTTTCCTGTTTACATGCTGTCATAGTAACAATGTAACCAGTTATCAATCAGATACAATTGCGCTTCAAACAGCGCCGCATCCTCCTGTGGATACCACTATTGCGCGAAAGATGGCCTTTGAAACAGATAGCAGCTTTTTTGAGATAAACAATGAGTTTCCATGGATGGGGGATACCATTCGCAGTTATATTCAGCTATCAACAAACGAAATGGTGAAGTCTTTCGTTAAGGACAGCTCTATTGTATTTATGTACGATGGGGTTGAAAAAAAAGATAGTGGTGGCTATGTTGGCGTAAGATTAGGTGCGGACGTCGACAACGGAGAGGGTATAGTATTTACAACTGCCGGATGTATATATATCGATATCCTGAGTCGTGAAATATATGAGGTTGATATTGCTGCTGATACCAGTTATCTGTGGGTGAGGCCACAGTAGAAAATTATTAAACAAAAAAGTCACGTCGTTCCAGATGTGACTTTTTTGCCTTGTGAAGGCGACAATGTTCGAACCTGTTTGAGGTAGATTTATAAAAAACGACGTTTTTTAGTACTAAACCATTTTGTCATGTGTATATTTTGTACATGATAGACTTGTCATGTAAAGAAAATTCACTTATTTTTACATGATAAGCGCCTCAGTTATAATCTTTTTACATGAAAAAGTTGAAAGAACACGAGATCGATAAGCCGTTTAATGACCTTTCATTACTACCACCACAAAGGGAAGCAATTGAATCGATAAACAATTGGTAAACTCTTCAGTAGCATTAGCAGAACTAAAGGGGCGAGCCAATATTTTGCCCAATCAAAACATACTACTTAATGCGGTTATCCTGAAAGAAGCAACAGCCAGTTCAGAAATTGAAAATGTAATCACGACTCAGGATAAATTATACCAGGCATTATCTACCACCGGAACTCAAATAGATTCAGCTACAAAGGAAGTACTTCGTTATAGAGAAGCTGCCTTGCACGGATTTCATTTTATTAAGCAAAAAGGATTTCTAAGTACTAATGCTATTATTGATATCCAGCAAGTATTAGAGGGAAATAATGCAGGGATACGTAAACTGCCAGGAACAGCTCTGCGGAATGCGGCAACTGGAAATGTTATTTATACCCCTCCAGATGATCACAAGAGAATATTAAAGCTGATGAAAAACCTGGAAGAGTATTTAAATGCAGAGGATGATCTTTCTCCTCTGATTAAACTGGCTGTACAGCATTATCAATTTGAAAGTATACATCCATTTTATGACGGAAATGGCCGTACTGGGAGAATCATTAATGTACTTTACCTGATAATTCATGGACTTTTGGAAAGTCCTATATTATACCTGAGTTCTTTTGTGATAAAAAACAAATCAGATTATTATCGTCTATTGCAGGAAGTGAGGGTTAAAAATAATTGGGAAGAATGGATCCTATATATTTTAAAAGGAATAGAGCAGACAGCAAAAGAAACTATTAATCAAATCCAGGAAATTAATAAGCTATTTTCCAGTATACAGGAAAAGGTTAAAAAAGAAGCGGAAAAATCATATAATAAAGAATTATTAGAGCTGCTATTTGAACACCCTTATTGTAAAATTGATTATGTAGTTGATCGCCTGAAGGTATCAAGGGTAACTGCTGCGAAATATCTTAAGGAATTGGAAGCAATCGGCGTGCTGGAATCAAAACGTGTCTGGAAGGAAACATTGTATATAAATAGCAGATTATTTGATCTGTTGAAAAATTAAGCCCTCACTAATGAGCTTAAAGAGCTAATGATAGAATATAATATTGGAGTGGATTCCAAAAAAAGTATGAAAGTAAAAAGTCACACCGTTTTCGATGTGACTTTTTTATTTTGCGGACAAGACGGGACTCGAACCCGCGACCTCCGCCGTGACAGGGCGGCATTCTAACCAACTGAACTACTTATCCTTAATACAGGCGGGCCTTTCAGCCGATCCATATCCCCCGTTTGGGATTGCAAATGTAGCAACATTATTCTCAATCATCCAAATAAATTTGAAAAAAAATGAAATTATTTTGCCCAGGTATTAATGTCCGGACAGCTGCTAGCCGCTGCAGCAAAGGATTTGGTGTTGCTATACCGCGCCTTGAATTGTCTTTCGTAAGGTGATGAATAGCCTTTTTCAGGAGCAAAATAGTCATGTACAGTCTTATCACAAACCGCCAGCATTACCGTTGCCTGTGCGGCGGTTTCTTTATCATGGCCGGCATAGGCAAGTGCCTGATGATACAGTTGTATCGCATCTGTACAACGATAGTAAGATGATTCATATATTTTATCATTGGGAGAAAAAGTATAGTCGGCCCAGTGATACCAATCGCTGTAATCATCTGCCTGTTCTCTGGCACCTTTGCCATAGCTGAACATCATCCAGGCAGTTCCCGGTCTCGAAATATTAAACAGCGCGTTGCCTGCAAGTAGCGATAGCCGGGCTTTTTCAGCGGGTTGTTTGGCAGCGGCCAATGCATCCAGCAGTCCAATGATATCGCGTAGAATCAGTTTCTTGCTCACATATGGATATTTTTGCCGGGGTGTTTTAAGGATCTCTGTTAGTCCTACCGTATTTCCAGTATAACGGCTCGGGAGATAGTTGATGTACTCATAATTGTTTTCCCAGAAATGATCTGGTAGGCGCTCAAAAGTTGTGAGGGCAGCTTTATATTGCTTTTGCCGTAATTGCAGCGTGCCTTTCAGATCCAGATAAAAATCATCGGTCGACCAAGCCTTCGGCGTGATCAGTTTTTCAAAAGGTGTTTTATGTTTGGCATGTTTAAAAGCGAGTAATGCATCTATGTTTTCAGGAGAAGCATATTTGTCGAAGAAAGCAATTTTGTTGTAGGAAATAGTATCGGCTTGTCCTGAATACCACCCGCCAAAGCCGTAATAATCATTTATCAGCAGCGACGCTTTTTGTGATAACAGCCCCGCCTTTACGATATCTCCTTTGGCTTTCATCTGCCAGCTGAGGGCCAGGTATAGCTGCGAAATGGTTTCATAAGGTTTGGATGCTCCTTCATATTCCTGGAGATTATACTCTTCTTCTCCTGCATGGATAATAGCCGTTAGTTGCTTATACAAAGTTTGTTGTACTGCCGGGTTGCTAACATCCGATGTATAGATCAGGTTGAGTGTAGTCGCAATAGCCAGCTGTTTAAGATAGCGGGGGTTAGTAGTGTGAATGGTCTGCAAATATTTCCTGGCTTCCGCGTATTGATGATCTGCCTGGAAAAGATGCACAATGGCTAATGACAGCAAATCCTTATGGGTAGTGGCATGTGGCAGCATCGCTATAAACTGCTCCCGTACTTGCCGTAAGTAAATGCGATCTTTTTGACGCTTTCTTTGCTCATAAAGTTTTTCTTTCCAGCCTGTTTTCCCTATGCCGAATTTTCCTTTTCCGGACCATAGATGGAATAAGTTGATTTCTAATAATAAAAAGAATGACTAATGACGTGCTTTTTTTCGGGCTTACACGAAAAAAACAGTAGCAGCCATGCATACAGACAAAACCGGTAGGGAAACATGATGTAAAGGAGTATGCACTAAAGCTACATCATTTTCCATTCACCACCTCCTTGTTATCTTGTATCATACCCCCATTTTTTACCTCCGAAATTTTGAT
The DNA here is from genome assembly GCF_036566945.1 of Chitinophaga sp. Lineage (GTDB taxonomy): Bacteria > Bacteroidota > Bacteroidia > Chitinophagales > Chitinophagaceae > Chitinophaga. The sequence continues at coordinate 10,004 of NZ_DATCVJ010000932.1, forward strand.
ATATTTAAACTATTCTACATATTGCAGAGGCGTTTGAAAAACTAACCCGTAAAAATCCCCTGTTCAATGAATAATACCGGATTTATCAGCCTGGGAATCATTATTGCAAATTTTATTTTTTCATACAAAGGATTTAAGAATCGTATATTTTTCGACAAGTATGCTTTTGTAGTAGAAAGGATATTGCTGTTCAAAGAATACTGGCGGTTAATTACTTCCGGGTTTCTGCACGTAAGCTGGCAGCATCTGCTCTTTAACATGATTTCACTCGCCGGCTTTAGCTGGCTGCTGGAGGAAGATTTGGGCAGCGTAGCATTTCTGTTGATTTACTTTGGTAGTTTGATTGGAGGAGATTTGTTATCCTTATTCATTCACCGTAATAACGGCGACTATAGTTCTGTTGGTGCGTCCGGTGCTATTTGTGGGGTGATCTTTGCTGCCATTGCGTTGTATCCGGGGATGAGTATAAACTTCCTGGGATTGTTCCCTATTGCAGGATGGCTCTATGGTTTGGTGTATATCCTCTATGCGATCTACGGTATTAAGTCGCGCAAAGATAACATTGGTCACGATGCACACCTGGGAGGGGCGCTGATAGGGATGATGATCGCCATTGCGCTGGAGCCGCAGGCGATGCTGGCTAATTTTGCCACTATTATTGCCATCACGGTGCCGGCTATATTTTTTATGTATGTGATCATTTCCAAACCGCATGTGTTGCTGGTGGACAATGTGTTCTACAAACAACACCATGTATTCGCAGATATAGACGATAAATATCTTTTCGACCGGGCCAGCCGTCAGCGGGATCTGGACGCTATTTTAGAAAAAATCCATAAAAAAGGGATGCATAGCCTGACGAAAGAGG
>NZ_DATCVJ010000933.1:0-9958 GCF_036566945.1 Chitinophaga sp.
GAAAAGGCATCACATCTACGCCAGTTGATAACCCAATACTACCACGGCTTTGAGAGGTAGTGATGGTGTTACTGCCGAAGTTGGATACTTCCGGATCATAACCAATATACTTAGTCCACGTAAAGAAGTTATTGGCGGAAACACCCAGGCGTATAGCCCTGATGTTTTTTGTATTTTTCATAGGAAGATTGTAATAAATACCTATCTCACGGATACGTACATACGAAGCGTCTTGTACGTAGATGGAAGCATCACCAGCTCCCGGACGGTAAAGCCCTGCCTTGGTGCCTTTCATAGGCTCGTCGAAGTCAGGTGAAGTGGAACCGATATCGGTCAGTAACTGCGTCAGGTTAATATTATCGCCTCCTTTTTTCCAATGAATGAGGAATCGTAAAGACCAGTTTTTGTACAATGTCACTTCATTGAAAAAGCTCATCTGGAATTTAGGTTCAGAGTTGCCGATCAGCTTCAGCGCACCATCCACAGTACCTTTGATCTGCGTGGCCGGTTCTCCCTGTTCGAGATAGAAAGTTCCCAGCGAATTACCAAAGGCGCCTATGGCGTAAGGTGGAATAATCAGACTGGTGACTTTGGAACGGTTAAACCAGAAATTCACGGTACTGTTCCAGCGGAGATTGGCCTTATTTACCGGGATAACGGTCAGCCCCAGTTCCATACCCTGGTTTTTCAGGTCTCCACTGTTTTTCCACTCATTGGCATAACCGCTGGAGCCAGGCAAGGCATGGCGCAACAATACATCATAAATATTTTTGTTGTAGTAGCTGGCCTCCAGGCTAATACGACCATTCAGTACACTGATGTCCAGCCCTGTTTCAAATTCTGCCTGTCGCTCTGGCTTGATATCCGGATTACCTTGCAGGTTATCTACCAGTACCCCGGGATACCCGCCAATATTGCTTCCCAGCATAGCGGTAAACTTACTGCCATATGGCGGCACATTGCCGGACTGGCCGTAAGCAGCGCGGATCTTGAAGTTATCAATAGCAGCAATATTCCAGAATTTCATTTTGGTCAGATTCCACGAAAAGGCGCCTTTAGGGAAAATATAGTACTTCAGGTAGTCGCCATTATTGGTAGACCGGTCGAAACGTACGCCGGCACTGAGGGTGATGGCATCAATGATCGAAAGGTCTTCCTGTATAAACAAACCATTATCACGGTACTTCTGCCGGAACTGCCGCGTAGCCGTATTGGCGCTGGCATCCAGGTTACTTTGTCCGGACACCAGGTTGGTAGCGGTAGTCACAATGTTGTCCATGAAACCCGTTTCCAGTGTGGCACCTGCGGTACTGGTTAAACTGAGGTTAGGATTGGGCGTAAAGGTATTGACAAGAAAACCGGCAATGTTGGTGTTGGTATTATTGGTATTTCCCTGAATAGAATGCCCCTGCAGGTTGTTGGCTTCAAACTGTAAGTTACGGGGAAACAGTGCCGCCGTTTTAAAATTGAAATAATCCAGACCTCCACGTGCGATGAAGCGGGTAGTGGAACGATCATTCTGTTGCAAGCGTGCTTCGAGATTCACACCACCTACGAAGCGGTTGGTTTGTTCGTTGTTGCTGCTAAGGTCGCGGGTTTGCAGCGGGTTGGAAGCCGCAAAAGGATTGTCAGGATATTCGCCCAATGCATTAGGATGCAGGTCCACAAAGTCCGGGGTGGAAGATAAGGCCACGCCATAGGATACACCGTTGTTATCATTGTTGGTAAGCCCTCTGTCGGCAGAAGAACCTATATAATTCGTAGTAACGCCAATGAATATACGATCACTGATTTTATGGTCTATATTCAGTCGCACGGAATTGTTGAAATACCCGGTATTTTTTACAATGCCGGCTTCCTGTCTTCTGTTTCCGGAAAGATAGAAGGTGGTTTTTTCACTACCACCGCTGAGCGAAACGCCGGAGTTCAATACCAGCCCGGTTTGACCAAACATTTCTTTTTCATAGTCATAGATCTTGCCGGCATTTTGAGCAGCGGTAAACTGCGCTTTGTATGCATTCCGTTTGGCTTGTACAGCGGGATCGGGGTTATCTGCAGAACCAGCCAGATCGGCGGCTGCATCCGCGGTAAAGGTACGTACGCCCATAAGATGTCTTACCTGGGTAAAACCTACTTCCTGGTTTACGCTGAACTTTGTTTTACCGGTTTTACCTTTTTTAGTGGTGATGATAATTACACCGGCAGCTGCTTTGGCGCCATACATGGCGGCGGCAGAAGCACCTTTCAGGATCTCAATATTTTCAATGTCTTCAGGGTTCAGATCCGCAATGCGGCTGGAGGGGTTATCCTGGTTATTGGGGTTGCCTGCGGTAGCGGCGCCGGTAACATCATTTAATCCGGCCGGAATACTGCTGTTGTTAAAAAAAATACCGTCTACTACATACAACGGCTGTGAGTTACCAAATATGGATGTAATACCTCTCATTTTTACAGAAATACCACCACCGGGAGCCCCTGAATTGGCAGTAATCAGGGCGCCGGGGACTTTACCACTGAGGGCGGCATCAAAAGTCTGGGCAGGCGCCACACCATTTAATTCCTTACCTGAAATAGTGGCCACGGCATTGGCAAGGTTGCTTCGCTTTACATTGGTGGCCAAACCCGTTACCACAATCTCTTCCAGCCGGGCAAAATCTTCTTCTATGGAGATATTAAATACGGTTTCACCGGGTTTTAGCTGAAGGGTTTGTGTCTTGTATCCGGTGTAACTCACCAGTAAACTGGTGGTACCGGCAGGAACAGCCAGCGTGAACTGGCCAACGGCATCTGTGATAGTACCTTTGTTCGTGTTGGGAACCCGAACCGTGACACCGGGTATAGGTTTGCCACTCACGGCATCCTTTACTTTTCCGGAAATGTTTTGTTGCGCAAATAGTGCCAGGGTACTGCACAGGCATAGCAGTACCAGCAAGCTGGATTTTGGTAGAAGCATAGCTTGTTTGGTTTAGATAAATGATGATGTGGTAAAACAGGTTATCTTATCATATAGCTGACAGCAGATTTTGTTGATTAAAAGGACTAATTAGTTTGATTTTGGTTGCATTATTAAAAACTATCTTCGTTGTAATTTCCCGACCGGATTGGCTAACACAGGTTTTTCAGTACGTCGTCCGGGGATGGGATTCTCATTAAGCCGATCTTGTTGTAACGTTGAATTATTATAGCAGATTACGAAATTTTAGAGGTATTTCGATTTTTTTTGTTTGACTTAATTATGTTATATTTTTTCGACAGTAAACTTCGTAAATTGCGGCCTTATGGATCAGTATCTATCTTTATTACAACATATTATCAGAGAGGGCGCCGTTAAAACTGACCGCACCGGAACCGGTACTACCAGCTGCTTTGGTTACCAGATGCGTTTTAATTTACAGGAAGGATTCCCCGTGGTCACCACCAAAAAACTCCATCTTAAATCTATTATATACGAATTATTATGGTTTTTGAAAGGCGATACCAATACCGCCTGGCTAAAAGAACATGGTGTGAGCATCTGGGATGAGTGGGCCGATAAAAACGGCGATTTGGGCCCCGTTTACGGCAAGCAATGGCGCAGTTGGGAAACCCGTAGCGGAAAAGTAATAGACCAGATTACGGAGGCGGTAAACACCATTAAAAACAATCCTGACTCCCGCCGCATCATCGTGAACGCATGGAATGTAGGCGAACTGTCAGAAATGGCACTCAGCCCCTGTCATTGCCTGTTCCAGTTTTATGTAACCCCGGCAGATGCCTCCAAAGGAGAAACCCGCGGTAAACTAAGCTGTCAGCTCTATCAACGCAGCGCCGACGTATTCCTGGGCGTACCTTTCAACATCGCCTCTTATGCACTGTTAACCATGATGATGGCTCAGGTCTGTAACCTCGATGCCGGCGACTTTATACACACTTTCGGAGATGTACATCTTTACAGCAACCATATAGATCAGGCGAACCTGCAATTAAGCAGATCTCCGTTCCCGCTGCCGGTAATGAAAATCAACCCGGACGTAAAAGATATTTTTTCTTTTAAGTATGAAGATTTTGAACTGGTTAACTATCAGTTTCATCCAGCCATTAAAGCTCCGGTAGCTATATAACCTTCTCCATATGCGTATATCCATTATCGTAGCTGCATCGGACAATAATGTTATTGGGATCAATAATATGCTGCCATGGCGCTTACCAACGGATCTTAAATATTTTAAATCCACTACCTTGGGCAAACCCATTGTCATGGGACGCAAAACATTTGAATCCCTGGGCAAAGCCCTGCCAGGCAGACCCAATATCGTAATCACCCGCCAACCGGATTATGAGCCGGAAGGTGCTTATGTAGTCAGCTCTATTAAAGACGGCATCGCCAAAGCAAAAACGTTTGAAGGAGAAGAACTGTTTATTACCGGCGGTTCCCAGATCTTCGAACAGGCATGGCCGTTAATTGAACGGATCTACCTCACCCGCGTATACGCAGTGGTACCCGGGGATGCATTTTTTCCACAAATAGATGGGGGAGAATTTGAACTGGTCAGCGATGAACGCCATGAAGCAGATGAAAAAAATCAGTATCCGTTTTCCTTCCAGGTATGGGAGCGAATCTAAGATAGTAGTATAAAAAAATAACCCACGGTGCTATACCGTGGGTTATTTTTTTATACTAACGTAAACGGTTATTTGAAAACAACGGTACCCATACCATTGGTCAGTTCTTTTTCGAGAGAGTTCAGGTGCTTCTGCATTTCCAGGCAAGCCATGATCTGATCCATATCAGTCGCTTTCTTCGCTTCCTCCTGATTTTCGTAGATCAGCTTTTTGATCTTACGGAGAATAAGATAGTTGGTCGTGGAGATGGTATCTTTCAGATAAGCATTATCTCCATATACACAATCAATTTCAAAACGGTCTTTCCAGTTCATACTGAGATCCGCTTCCTTATCTTCCAGGATGTTGGCAATTTGTTTGGACAATACCTGGTCTTCATGATAAAGGAACCATTTCTTATCCTGCAGATTACCGGTATCATACAGCACTTTATATTCCCTTAAAATCCTTTTCACCACTTCACTTTCTGCCAGTGCTTCAAAGTCGTAGGGGAGGTGGAAGATATAATCTGCCACCGTATTATTTTCTTCTTCACTAAATGGTTTGTCCCCAAAGCGGAGTAAAATTTTCACCAGCTCTTTCTCCTGTTTTTCATGGCCGTTGATCAGCGATTCTACGGAGATGCCCGTCTCCGCCGCTTCCATGGCTGCAATAGCCTCTTCACTGAGTCCATCATCATCCGGAGCGGGGTGATTACGGGCGTGAGCCTGTTCCCGTTTGACAAGCCGGTCGCGGATAAATTTATTGACCAGCTGAATCAGTCCCTGCTCATCAATATGCAGTAACTGACTACACTGACGGATATAATCCTGCTGCCGCGTAAAATCTTCTGCCTTATCAATTTTGGAAATGGTTTCGGCAATTTCATTTACCAGCTGTGATTTTTTATTACTGTCGGCGCCTGCTTCCTGCATGCTCAGCTGCAGTTTAAACAGCACGAAGTCCTGCTTATTCTCTTTGATGAATTCACGGAACGCTTCTGCACCTATCTTCTGTACATAACTGTCCGGATCTTCTTTATCCGGCAGCAATACCAGCTTCACGTTCAGCCCTTCTTCGATGGCCATATCCAGCCCGCGAAGTGCGGCCTTCACACCGGCACTGTCACCATCATAAAGGATGGTGAGGTTGTTGGTATATTTCTTTATCAACCGGAGCTGATCCTGCGTCAGCGAAGTACCGCTGGACGCTACCACGTTTTCCACACCCGCCTGGTGCAAAGATACCACGTCGGTATAGCCTTCTACGAGTAAACATTCATTGAGCTTATCAATGGCATGCCGCGCAAAGTAGGTACCATAAAGTACCCGGCTCTTTACATAGATCTCGTTTTCAGGGGAGTTGATGTATTTTGGCGCCCGGTCCGATTTTACCAGGATACGTGCACCAAAACCTAATATCTTACCGGATTGGTTGTGAATAGGAAAGATGACACGGCCACGGTAATTATCCGCCGGCTGATCATTACGGATGGTGACCAGCCCCGTTTTTTGCAGGTACTCCAGGTTATACCCCTTATCCAATGCTGATTTTGCAAAGGAGTCAAAGGTATTCATACAGTAGCCCAGCTGGAACTTTTTGATCGTTTCTTCCGTAAATCCGCGTTCTTCAAAGTAACTCAGCCCTACATTCTGCCCTTCTTCTTTGTTGAAAAGTACGTCTGTAAAATATTCGCGGGCGTAGTTGTTGATGATAAACAAACTATCCGCCATGAGCTGATGCTGTTTCAGCTCAGGACTCACCTCTGTTTCTTCCAGCTCTACCTGGTAACGTTGTGCCAGCCACCGCAGCGCTTCTACATAGGAGTACTTTTCGTGCTCCATGATAAAGCTGATGGAATTGCCGCTGGCGCCGCAACCAAAGCATTTATAAATTTCCTTACCCGGTGAAACTGTGAAAGAAGGGGACTTTTCGTTGTGAAACGGACACAAACCCAGATAGTTGGCGCCCCTTTTTTTCAGTTTAACGAAGGAGCCCACTATTTCCACAATATCTATGCGGCTGAGGATCTGTTGTATGGAGTTTTGAGATATCACGCAACTGCAAACATACGGAAATTGATAATTATGAGAGGCGAATAGATCTTATCAACTATATGGTATTTTCTTAAAGTAGCTTAGACAGTGACGAATCAAATGAAGTTAATGGCGCAGAAGATCCTATCTCCTGCGCCATTTTTGTTCCCCCATCTTTCCTTATATTTGGTAGATTATAAACTAGCCAAATCAATCTTATTTATCAGATGAAAGAAGTATTTATAGTAGCTACCGCCCGCACCCCTATAGGTTCCTTTAATGGCGCATTGGCAGGTATTCCGGCTACACAGCTCGGTGCTACCGTGATCAAAGCAGTATTGGAAAGAGCCGGTATTGCCGCAGCGGAAGTGAATGAAGTGTATATGGGCAATGTGCTCAGCGCCAACCTGGGACAGGCGCCTGCCAATCAGGCCAGTCTGGCAGCAGGCGTGCCCAATAGTGTACCCTGTACCACTGTTAATAAGGTATGTGCCTCCGGTATGAAAGCAATCATGCTCGGAGCGCAAAGCATTATGCTGGGTGACAATGATGTAGTCGTGGCCGGTGGCATGGAAAACATGAGCGCAGCGCCTTATTACCTGGATAAAGCCCGCACCGGGTATAAACTGGGCCATGGAAATATTATAGATGGTATTATCCGGGATGGTCTCTGGGACCCTTATAAGGATTTCCATATGGGGAATGCGGCAGAACTGTGTGCTACCGAATATCATATTACCCGGGAAGACCAGGACGCCTACGCCATTGAAAGCTACAAGCGCGCAGCAGCTGCCTGGGAGAAAGGTTATTTTAAGGAAGAAGTAGTGCCGGTACAGGTGCCCGGTAAACAGGTGGTAACAGTGGCAGAAGATGAAGATTATAGAAAAGTCATCTTCGAAAAAGTACCTACCCTGAAACCAAGTTTTCAGAAAGATGGTACCATCACCGCTGCCAATGCTTCTAATATCAATGATGGCGCAGCAGCCGTGGTACTGGTAAGCGGAGAAAAACTGAAAGCACTGGGATTAAAACCACTGGCTAAAATCATCAGTTTTGCCGATGCTTCCCAGGCGCCTGAATGGTTTACCACTACACCGGTAAAAGCGATCAATAATGCCCTGGCCAAAGCCGGTATGCAAATAGGCGACATGGATTATGCAGAAGTAAACGAAGCATTTTCCTGTGTGCCTATCGCCAATGCAAAAGACCTGGGACTGCCACTCGATAAAGTAAATGTATGGGGCGGCGCCGTAGCCATGGGGCATCCTATCGGCTGCAGCGGCGCACGTATTGTGGTAACGCTCAATTCCATCCTGCATCAGCAGAATGCCCGCTACGGTGTAGCCGGTATCTGCAACGGCGGCGGGGGAGCAAGTGCGATTATTATCGAAAAAGTATAAATTTAGCTGTTAGCTTTTAGCTGTTAGCTTTTAGCAAAATGCAGCGAAGAACATGTATCTGTCAATCTTCGCTGCATTTTGCTAAAAGCTAAAAGCTAAAAGCTAACAGCTATCACCGTATCCCCCCGGTTCATTTGTATCCGCAAACTATCCTGCCCGCGTTTCGACATCTTCAGGGAATGCACTTCCGTTCTGGGGGCAATGACATCAGGTGTGATCTTCTCAAAAAATAAATATTTGTCTTCTACCAGGCTGTATACCGGGTAGGTAGATAAAATGCCGGTGGTTTTTGTTTGCAGGGCATAGTCATCATCAATAGGGTAGCGGTGAAACTCACTGTCGGATAACAGGGTAATAGTAGCTACCAGTGTGATAGTGCGCAGAAACGGAAGGAGTAATCCTATCAGTAACACAAAGGGAAAACCAAAAAAGCAGGCCAGATAAGCATACCGGGCATCGTTGTCGGGTTTCGTTAAACCATAGAGCAACATGCCGGTTCCGGCGTAGAGCGTAAAAAAGATCCTTTCTGTTTGGGTGCCTTTAAAGCCGTAACTATTCAGCATCAGGAGCAGGCATAGACCGGCAAAACAAGCCAGAACCAGGTGAATGTACCATAAAAGCACCTGGGCAACCGGGGCCTGGGCCTTTTTGATTTTAAAGGAAAGGGCAGCTAAAAAGCAGAGGGTCAGGATAGTAATGGTAATCATGACGGCAGGAAATTGTTGGCAGGCTTCAATAATGTTAAAAAATATAAATATATATAATTATTTTAATTAACCGCCAACAATGTGGGTGTCAGGGGCATAATAATTATTAATCGGGCGTTTACTTTGCTTTTTCGCTAACAAACAATATTTTTGCCCTGCCTTTCGATAAAGGCAATTAAACTTTCAATTAAGAATAGCATGCGTCAGATAGCTTTCAGACAAGCCTTAAGAGAAGCCCTGCAGGAGGAATTTCGCCGTGATGAACGGGTATTCCTTATGGGGGAGGAAGTAGCCGAATACAATGGTGCTTATAAAGTGAGCCAGGGAATGCTGGATGAGTTTGGTCCAAAACGCGTAATTGACACGCCGATCGCAGAACTTGGATTTACTGCCATTGGTGTAGGTGCTGCTCAGAACGGCCTGCGTCCGGTTCTTGAATTCATGACCTGGAACTTCGCCGTACTGGCGTTGGATCAGATCCTCAATACCGCTTCCAAAATGCTCGCGATGAGCGGTGGACAAGTGGGTTGCCCGATCGTTTTCCGCGGACCTAACGGTTCTGCAGGACAGCTCGGTGCACAACACTCTACTGCTTTCGAAAGCTACTATGCCAATATCCCCGGGCTGAAAGTAATATCCGTTTCTAACCCTTATGATGCAAAAGGTTTGCTCAAAGCGGCTATCCGCGACGACGATCCGGTTGTTTTCATGGAAAGTGAGTTAATGTACGGTGACATGGGTGAAGTACCTGAAGAAGAATACATCATCCCAATTGGTAAAGCAGATATTAAACGTGCAGGTAAAGATGTGACCATCGTTTCTTTCAACAAAATGATGAAAGTAGCATTGGGCGCAGCAGAAGAACTGGCAAAAGAAGGTATCGAAGCAGAAGTAATCGATTTGCGTACTATCCGTCCGCTGGATTGGTTCACCATCCTGGAATCTGTGAAGAAAACCAACCGCCTGGTGATCGTAGAAGAACAATGGCCTTTCGCCAGCATCTCTTCTGAAATCACTTACCGTATCCAGAAAGAAGGTTTCGACTACCTGGATGCACCTATCCGCCGTATTACTGCACAGGATGCTCCTATGCACTATGCGCCTAACCTGGTAAAACAGTACCTCCCCGATGTAGAGCGTACCGTGAAACTGGTGAAAGAAGTAATGTACATGAAGAAATAGCTGTTAGCCATTAGCTTTTAGCTTTTAGTCACCAGCGAATATTATAAAAAGA
>NZ_DATCVJ010000934.1:0-10491 GCF_036566945.1 Chitinophaga sp.
ATTTTATTCCAGAGGAGGGGCGCCTTTGCTGGTGGTTACCAATGCAGAATGCCGGTTTATTGCCGCCGAAGCGGCATTCAGGAATGGCGATAAAAAGACCGCCTATGATAATTATATCCTGGGTATCACGGCCAACATGGATAAAGTTGGAGTGGATACCGCGAAACGGAATGCTTATCTGCGTAATCCGATAGTGGGCGTAGGCCAGGGCGCTATTACGCTGGATCTTATTCTGAAAGAAAAATATGCCGCACAGTTTCTGCATCCGGATACCTGGAATGATGCACGTCGCTATGATTATCAATATAAAAATTTCAATCTTCCTGTAGATGCGAAGCTGACAACCTTTATCAGGCGGCTGGCTTATCCCGATACGGAGAAAAGCCGTAATGGTGCTAATATGCCTTCCGTGAAATTAACGGATCATATCTGGTGGGACGAGTAGAGGAATTACGAATTACGAATTACGAATTACGGATTTGTGAGGAGATGGTAAACGCGGATATTCTCCGCAGTAATCTCCTCACAAATCCGTAATCCGTAATTCGTAATTCGTAATTTGAAATTCTCTTTAATGGAAGAAGTAATAACCCAGCAATATCGCACAGAGCATACCGAAGAAATCGGCGATAAGTCCCGCCGCCAGCGCATACCGGGTCAGTTTAATATTCACAGAACCAAAATACACGGCCAGTACATAAAAGGTCGTTTCCGTAGTACCCTGAATAATGCTGGCTAATTTGCCCACAAAGGAATCTACCCCATGTGTTTTCAGGATATCTACCATGAGGGCCCTTGCGCCACCACCACTCAGTGGTTTCATGAAGGCTACCGGTAACGCCGGTACGAAATCAGTGTTAACCCCCATCCAGGCAAACAACCCGCCGATACCATTAGTGATATAGTCCAGGCAGCCGGTGGTACGGAATACGCTGATGGCTACCAGCATCCCCACCAGGTAAGGAATGATCCGCACGGATACCTGGAATCCTTCCTTTGCCCCTTCAATAAAGGCATCATATACATTTATCTTTTTTATCATGCCTGCTGTCAGGAAAACAATAATAATCGCAAATATGATCGCGCCGCCTAAAGAGGCTGTTTTAGGGCCTATCTCTGCCGCAGGCAGATGACGTACCCAAAGCCAAAGCAGAACCATAATACCGGCAAACAGGGTCAGAAAAATCAGCACCGGCAGTTTAAACAGGTTGATCTTCTGGAAGATAGAAACGGTAATCATCCCCATGATAAACGCCATAAACGTAGAAATGAGCGTAGGGATGAAGATATCCGCCGGATTAGCCGCGCCTGCAGCCAGCCGGATAGCGATCACGGACGTGGGAATGAGTACCACACCGGCCGTATTCAGTACCAGGAACATGATTTGTGGGTTGCTGGCTTCTTCAGGTTTTGGATTAATTTCCTGCAATTCCTTCATGGCCTTGAGTCCCATAGGAGTGGCGGCATTGTCCAGCCCCAGCAGGGTAGCCGAAAAATTCATCATCATAGATCCCATTGCCGGGTGGCCTTTGGGCACGTCCGGAAATAATTTGGAAAAGAAAGGATTGACGAGCCGCGAAAAGCGGGTGATCATGCCGGCCACTTCGCCTATCCGCATGATTCCAAGCCATAGCGTCATGATCCCGGCCAGGCCCAGAGAGATCTCTGCACCCGTTTTAGCACTGGCAAACATGCCGTTCATAATGTCTCCGAAAACGGATGCGTCCTGTAAAACTACCGACTTGAAAACTGCTACAACAAATGCAATAAGAAAAAATCCCAGCCATACGTAGTTTAATGCCATTAGATTATTGGTTTATTCAATCAACAAATAAACTAAAATAAACCTATCTTTGCGCAAATTTTAAAAAATGGCTTTGCAAGTTGGAATTGTAGGATTGCCGAATGTAGGAAAATCGACTTTGTTTAATGCGGTGAGCAACAGCGCTAAGGCGCAGGCCAGCAACTACCGCTTCTGTACTATAGAACCTAACGTGGGACAGGTGGATGTGCCTGACGAACGTATGTATAAACTGGAAGAGCTGGTAAAACCAGAACGGGTGGTGCCTACGACCATCGAGTTCGTGGACATTGCCGGCCTGGTAAAAGGCGCCAGCAAAGGAGAGGGCCTGGGAAATAAATTCCTGGCCAATATCCGTGAGGTAGACGCTATTGTACACGTGATCCGCTGCTTCGAAGATGAAAACATTCTTCGGGAAGAAGGGGAAATCAACCCTGTCAGCGACAAGGAAATCATCGATACAGAGCTGCAGCTGAAAGATCTGGACAGCGTGGAACGTAAAGTAGCCCGCACAGAGAAAATGGCTAAGACCGGTGGCGATCCTAAAGCAAAAATAGAATTCGAAATACTGAAAAGATGCCAGGAACACCTGGAGAAAGGTCGTAATATCCGCGAACTGGGCCTCAGCAAAGAGGAACGCGTAGCGATCGCCGACCTGTTCCTCCTCACGGAAAAACCCGTTTTATACGTGGCTAACGTAGACGAGGCGTCTCTTCATACCGGTAATAAATACTCACAGGCCCTGCAGGAAGCCGTGAAAGTAGAACACGCTACCGTAATCGTGATGAACAACACCATTGAAGCTCAGATCTCCGAAATGGAAGAACCGGCGGATAAGGAACTGTTCCTCGGCGAATACGGTTTAACTGAACCAGGTCTGAATCGCCTGATCCGTTCTGCCTACAACCTCCTGGAACTGATCACCTATTTCACTGCCGGTGTGCAGGAAGTACGTGCCTGGACCATTCACAAAGGTTGGAAAGCACCACAGGCTGCCAGCGTGATCCACACAGATTTCGAAAAAGGATTTATCAAGGCAGAGGTAATTGCTTACGATGACTACGTGAAATACGGTTCTGAAGCAGCCGCCCGCGATAACGGCCGCCTGCGTATTGAAGGAAAAGAATACATTGTTGCCGATGGAGATGTGATGCATTTCCGTTTCAACGTTTAAGATACTTCATGAAAATATCCGTGAAGGTTACAACACTCGACGGGTCGGATTTATTCCGGCCCGTCACTATTTTTACCCCTAACGTCTACGCATATATATTTTTTATCCACGCTTTCTAATTTATCATTTCATTTTGTAATTCTTTTGTTAGCTTAGCCAACTATTTTTAATGTTAGCTCATGCGAATTGTCAGGAACGTAAAACTCTTTTTCCGGGAAGGAAACTCGGATAAGACCTATGAAATTGACCTTTGTGAAGTTGGCCCGGAACAGTATCTTGTTAACTTTAGATACGGAAAACGATTTGGAGCCCTGAAAGACGGCACCAAAACTGTATCGCCTGTAGCACTTTCCGCCGCCACTACTATATTCGATGCCCTGGAAAAGGAAAAACGAAGCAAAGGCTATCTCGGAGAACAGGAAGCAGTGCAGGATTTATCATTTGTACCGGTAGATACTACCCAGGTGACAGATGTAAAACACCGCGCTATTTTAAGACGCCTGCAGGATGCTATCGAAGGAGTATCCAGTTATAAAACCAGCTGGAAAACTTCGCGCGTGATCTGGAAAGCAGGAGAGTGGAAAGTAAAAGAAGCGGTTCCCTACCTGATAAAACTGGTAGAAAAAGGCGATGCATTGCAACGCTACTCCGCTTTATGGGCATTGGCCAAATGCGCCGATCCGGCTGCCATTCCCGTACTCCGCTCTTACGCAGATAACGGCTCCTGGCCACTGAACATCCGGATGCTGGCCGCGAACGGTCTGCTCCTGGTGTTACCGCCGGAAGAACGTACGGCGCATGTGCAGTCCTATCTGCAACGCCTACCCGAAATATTTCAGACGACCATTGGTATCAATGATGTGGCCGCACTTTTCAACCTTTTACAGGAAAGAGTGATCACACAACAGCAACTGAACTATCCGTTGCTGGAAGACTTGTACCTGGTAGCTTTCGAAAACAGAACGGTGGCACAAGCCATGGTAGCCCTGTTGCATCAGCTGCCACTCCGGCCTTCCTACTTCCAGCATATCCGCCATATTTTTAAACAGGCGGAACTGCGCGACGATCAGGGAACGGTAGCACTGCTGGCCGCCAGGTTTGAACGGGAAGCAGCGATGTTCGTTAACCCGGGTACCAGAACGGACTACGATGGAGAATCGTTTGTGCCTAAAGTCTTTATACCCGAACTGGAAGAGTCGCTACAGGCAGATAAAGAACTGAAGCGCCCCACCAGCAAACTGGCTTACTCTAATAAAACCCGCGCTTATCTGCACCGCCGCGTGCTGCGTAACCTGCAGCAATTCGGGGCCGCAGAAGATACGCAGTATGTTCGTCTCGCAACGGCCCTGCTGCTGCAATACGAAGAAGAAAGAGATGCCACAAAGGAATATCAAAGCCGTGACTACGGATATGTAAACGGCCGTTATACCACCATCTACAAACAGTTTCCGGCTAACTCCCGCGCGATATACCTTAATTATATACTTCGCGGTAATGCGGCCAACATGCTGTTGTTGCCCGGTAACAAAGAGTGGATATTCAACGAAGCAGATGCGCTAGATAAGAATAAGTCAGTACTGGGAGCTAATCCGGACGCCGCTAAAAATCAGGATAAGAATAATCTCCTGAAGAAATTATTCGGCTGGCTAGGGGGAACCGATAAAAATCTTACTACGGCAGCGGTACCGCCGGAATATCAGGCGGAGAAGGCGCCTGCACGTCCCGTTAGCGATGTGCCCTACCTGCATTTATGGCAACAACTGCCCCAGGCTTTCATCCAGCTGTTGATTTCTGCAAGGATGGAAGTGGTGCATATTTTTGCCATGGAGCAGTTGAAATCACATCCGGACTATCGCAGCCTGAAAGATAAAATGGATGAGAAAGTGATTGGCGGTTTATTGGCCAACCCTTTCAGCATTCCTTCTATGTTTGGTCTGGAACTGGCGAAAGAAAGATACAATCCCGCTAAACCAGACCTGGGATTATTTTTCGTGCTGATAAAGAGCCCGCTGGAACTGGCGCGGATACAGGGGCTGCAATGGATCAGTGAAAATGAAGCGACCTGTTTTGCAGATGCCGACTTCCTCATGCAACTGATCTTTTCGCCTTATCCCGAAGTACGCAACTTTGTACGCAAACAACTGCATCAAAGTTATTTGCCACTGGACAAAGCCCGTGTGCTCAGTACCAAAGCCATCACCGGTTTACTCGCGCTGACCACCGCCACCGCCGCGGGCAACGACAACCTGAATGACGGTTGCGGTATCATCGAACATTTCTGTCGTGAAGCACTAACGGAAACGGGTATACCAGTTATAGAAGACCTGCTGAAAAGCCCGGTAGCAGCCTGTCACGCTTTTGCTGCGCGGTTGCTGCTACTCAAACAGGGACATTTCAATTACACAGAAATATCGGATGCACTGTTGCAAAGCCTGCTGGGGAATACTTACCAGCCCGTAAGGGCAGCTGGTGTGGAGATGCTGAGTGCCATGGGCACTACTGAACTGCTGGCAAGACCTGAACTGATACTCCATATTATATTAAATACGTACACGGACGTACGAAATGCGATCCGTCCGCTGATCAGTCAGTTAGTGGAACAGGATAACCGGCTGGCCATCTACCTGGTCAATGAGCTGGTGCCGCGTTTGATGCGTAAGGAAACTGCGGAAGGTATACATGAAGATATTGCAACGCTGCTTAGTCATGAACTGGTGAATTACCTGCAGGATGTAGATACCGCTACCGCTTTGCGTTTGCTGTATTCCAACTACAGATCTGCCCAGGAGTTTGGACTGGTGGTGCTCAACAAATACATCCCTGCCCAGGCATTATCGCTGAAACAGGTAATTGCTACCGGCAGCCACGAACTGCTGAGTGTAAGAGAGTGGAGCTGGAATTTCTTCTATAAAAATGTGGAGCGCATCCGCTACGAACGTGATGCCGCGATCGGTTTACTGGATGCCAAATGGGACGACACAAGGCAACAGGCCATGGAGTTTTTCCGCACACAGTTTAGCGAAAATGACTGGTCTCCGGAAGTACTGGTGGCCGTTGCAGACAGCGTCAGACCAGATATACAGGCATTTGGGCGGGAACTGCTGATGCGTTTCTTCCGGGAAGCCGATGGTACTACCTACCTACTGAAACTGAGTCAGCATCCCAGTGAGTCCATGCAGTTGTTCGCCACCAATTACCTGGAGCGCTATGCAGCCGGTAACCTGGAGTTCCTGCAACAGCTGGAACCGTATTTCCGGATTGTACTCAGCCGCGTGAATAAAGCCCGTGTAGCCAAAGAAAGGATTTTCGGATTCCTGGAAAAGGAAGCAGGGAAATCCGAAGCTGCAGCTGCTTACATAGGACAGATCATTGCCCATATTTCTGCTACAGTAGCCATTGGAGACAAAGCGCGCTGCATTGATATCATGCGTAACATACAGCAACAATATGCCATTGAACTGCCTATTCAGTTATTGCCAACTGCGATCAGAGTATCTTAAAAAGTAATCCATTTTATGTTATTTAACTACAGATATAGCGGCAACTCCCAGGTGTACAGCAATGCCACTTCTGCAGGCATTTCATTTGCACCGGATACCCGCCGAGACCCGACTTTCTTTGTGGGGAAGCTGCATAAAAAAATAGCTTTCCGCGAAGCCATATCTGCCCTGCATGATGTAGTGGTATCTGATCTTCGTTTTAAACCCAAAGATAAAACCGCCTACAAAGAATGGGCTGCCCAGCAGGAATCGATCTGGCTGGCAGAGTTCATGAACCAATACGATGCCGCCGCCGCCGATCAGCGCATTGCTGCGCTGAGAACAGAACTCCAGGGTATTGCCCAGGAGAAGGACCGGGTCATGGGACCGTTTTATAAAGCACGCAAACAGTACTTCGATTTTTTATATCAGAAAGACCGGGATGCCTGGTTTGTGCTGGACCCCGTGATCAGTGTACATCCGGATGAACTATTCTTCGAATGTTTTAGCCAGGATGAATCTACCTACGGAAAACTAAGTGCCAGCTACAATGTATTCAAGGAGGTCAACGAGTTTGAATGCGGTACGACCAACATTGATTATTCGGCTGCTTTATATAATGAGTTCCAGAAAATCCGGGATTATAAAGAAACAGATTTCAAAATTGATCCGGGAGGTTTCCAGGTACAAACGTCTCAGGAGGAACTGTATCATGAAGTAAAAATAGATTTGCCGGATAGCTGGGTCAGAGGATTTTTGCAGGTAAGCTCAGCCATGACATTACCCGCAGCCAGCTTTGATCTGCATCCGATGGATGTATACAATTTTTGCTCCTGGCTGCGCAGGTTCAAAGAAAAAAAAGGTCCCCGTTCCATTCGTTTTATACTGGAACCCGGCAAGCCGGTGCGGGCCGTATTTGAACCCTGGAATCATGAAATCGTATGTGCGAGATCGTTATACACCGGTCCGCAGCGCAGAGAAATCAGGATATGGGGGAGGAGAAGAATGCTGATCCTGGAAAGACTGATTCCTATTGCACGCAAGTTTACAGTGCATCTTACCGGAAACGGATTGCCTTCTTTCTATGTGGCAGACCTGGGGGATATGCAGTTCACACTGGGCCTGAGCGGATGGACCGCCAACGACTGGTCACGTGCCGGACAGTTTGATCTCATGGCGCCCAGAGCAGCAGTAGATGACGCCGCAAAATTGAAAGTATTTGCAGACCTGAAAACGAGGTGGATGGCCAAGCCGGAAACCATTGCCACCGCCACCGGATTAGACAAAGCAACGGTATTGGGTGCCTTGGGCATTTATACACAGGCAGGTAAAGTGATTTTTGATTTGCATACCGGCTTTTACCGTTTACGGGAACTTAGCCGGGAACCATTGCCATTGGAGGAACTACGTTTCTCTAATCCACAGGAAGCAGCCGCCAACAGGTTTATAAAAGAAGGGAAAGTAACGGTGACCGAAACAGACATTCCAGGCGTTGGTTTACAACTGAAAGGAAATGTACCTGCGTCGCATCGTGTATACCATCCCGTTATAACCATTGATGCGGATGAAAGATTGAGTGAAGCACATTGTGATTGTAATTTTTATGCTTCGAATAAATTATACAAAGGGCCTTGCGAACACATGCTGGCACTGCGTATCGCGCATTCGGAAAGTAAAGCGGTAAAATAATTTTTTAGGGAGATATTTTATTTTCCGGAATTATTTTTTACCTTGCTGACTCGTTAATAACAAAGATCTTTGTAAAGAGGAATTGATTGCACTTGCGCCCGAAAAGGGACGAATGATGTTTCGTCATTCAGGTATTTTGACTATACATGCTTCACTAAATGCAATCTTTACTTTGGGAGGGGCCTACCATACGCATATTTCCGGTAGAAGCCCCAGGGGCTGAAATATACGTATGGTAGGCCCCTCCCTGGAGTTGATTGATTTAGTCAATGGTTCGCACGAAGGCCGTTTCCTCTTTACAGAATTTTGTTCCTTTCCCACTCAGCAGGCGTACCGCCGATCAGATTTTACCCGCATCATTGCAGCATTTTTTTTAAGCTATTGGGCTATTGTATGTCAGCAGCATTGGCTTGTTTGACATTCATTAGCCGAATAAGAAAATGAATAAATACCAAAATATTTATCATGTCTTTAACCCGTCAACAGCTGTACGATCAAATACGTGCATCCTCCAAAGAGGAATATATACTGGAAGAAATGACGCGCCTGGGATTCTGGCCCCGTAGTGTAGGACAGCCCACTCCGGCAGTAGCCCTTATCCGCAAGGAAGGAGAATTACACCGGCAACTGAATGAACTCCTGGCCGAAAAACAAAGGTACCGTAGCAAAAGATTATTGCTGGAAGACATGCGCAAAGAACGCATGGCCAAAGCGAAATTAAAAAGAGCCGACACCAAAAAACGCCGGGAAGAAGCACGCGTAAAACGCGCCGCCGAATGGGCGACAGAAAAGAATCTCCACATTGTTTACCTGGGAGAAGATGTTTCTGCCGGATTGAATAAAGTAGTGCCTGATACGGCTCAACTGGAAAAATTTGGTCTGCCGGTATGGCCCAATGCCGTGGCATTAGCCAATGCCATGGGTATTACCATCGGTAAACTGCGTTACTTGTCGTTCAACCGTAAAGTAGGCCACCATACCCACTATCAGCGTTTCCAAATTCCTAAAAAATCAGGTGGCACCCGTGTGATCTCTGCGCCCATGCCACAACTAAAAGCAGCGCAACACTGGATACTGGAAAACATTCTCTATAAAATAAAAAACAATGAATCCGCCCATGGTTTTGTGCCAGGTAAATCTATTGTTACCAATGCTGCCCCACATATAGGACAGGACATTGTCATCAATGTAGACCTGAAGGATTTCTTTCCCTCCATCGCTTATAAAAGAGTGAAAGGACTTTTCTGTAAGCTGGGTTATGCAGAACAGGTAGCTACCATCCTGGGCCTGATATGCACTGAACCGGAAGTAGATGAACTCCTGCTGGACGGCCGTAAATACTATGTAGCTAAAACGGCACGACATCTTCCACAAGGGGCGCCTACCAGTCCCGCCATCACCAATTTGATCTGTTATAAGCTGGACCGGCGTTTCGCAGGACTTGCCGCTAAATACGGTTACGCCTATACGCGATATGCCGACGACATGACTTTCTCTGCAAAAGGAGCCGCCGCTGACAAAGCCGGACAATTATTGCGCGCTGTGAAAATGTTTGTGAAAGAAGAAGGCTTTACTCTTCATCCCGACAAACTAAAAGTGATGCGCCGTGGCGATAAGCATGAAGTAACGGGCATCGTGGTAAATGAAAAACTGAGTCTGGATCGTGCTACGCTTCGCAAATTCCGCGCACTGCTGCACCAGATCGGCCACACAGGCTTATCCGGCAAAAGCTGGGGCAAAGGAAAAAACGTGATCAGCAGCATGGAAGGCTACGCCAATTTCGTTTACATGGTGAAGCCGGATGTGGGAGCAAAGCTAAAAGCCACGCTGACAGCGTTGTTACAAAGAGAAGATATTAAGGCGGAAGCACGCAGTATCTGGACCGGTGAACAAGCGCCGCAAAAAGTTGGAGCGGTAACGGATACAAATGGAAGCGCAACGGTTACGACTGGAATATCAGGAGCGGTAGGAACATCCGGCGCATCTGCAATCTCTGGCATATCCGCTACCACTTTGCCGTCCGGTACACCAGCCGGAAATGCGCCGGCAGACAAGCCTGCCGCGCCAGACAAACCATGGTGGGACGTCCTGTAGCCTACGATTTTAAAATAAACAAAGGCCCTGCGTATTTGTCTCCCATAAATATAATTTATAGGAAGACAGCCACGCAGGGCCTTTGTTATATTACAGCTGATGCCTGATGACACCAACTGATAGCTGATAGTAATGCTAATACAGCATAGTAAACATCATACGTTGAATGATAATCGCTTACATGGGCTGTTGAACGATGTCAGGCGTGATGTCTTTCACACGTTGCATCATTACAAATTATACCCCAGTGAAAT
>NZ_DATCVJ010000935.1:0-10754 GCF_036566945.1 Chitinophaga sp.
ACTACCGCCCGATTACCTAAATTTACATCTTTAAAAAGAATACCTTAAAAAGAATAAATAGATGCCTAATACTTCGATTCAACAGCTGGAGGATGTAGTGATAAAATTTGCAGGCGACAGTGGAGACGGGATGCAGTTAACAGGTACCCAGTTTTCAAACAACACCGCTTTATTCGGTAATGACCTGAGCACATTCCCGGATTTTCCGGCGGAAATACGTGCCCCTATAGGCACATTGCCCGGTGTGAGCGGATTCCAGCTACATTTCTCTTCTAACAGAATATTTACCCCGGGTGATGCCTGTGATGTACTGGTAGCCATGAACGCTGCTGCACTGAAAGCCAACCTGAAAGGACTTAAGAAAGGAGGGATCATCCTGGCTAATACCGATGGTTTTGACTCCAAAAACCTGCGCCTGGCCAACTATCCGGAAGGTATCAATCCGCTGGAAGACGGCTCCCTGGCGTCTTATCAGCTCCATACCATGGACGTGACCAAAATGACGCGCGAAGCGCTCAAGGACATGAACATGGGTATGAAAGAGAAAGACCGTGCAAAAAATATGTTTGTACTGGGCTTCCTCTACTGGCTCTACGACCGTAACATGGAGAATACTGAGGTATTCCTGAAAGATAAGTTTGGTAAAAAACCAGATATCCTGGAAAGTAACCTGAGAGTACTGCACGCCGGTTACAACTTTGCCGATACCGTAGAAGCCTTTACTACCCGCTACCGGGTGGAAAAAGCCCGCATGGAACCAGGCACCTATCGCAGCATTACCGGAAATACGGCCCTGTCATACGGACTGGTAGCAGCTTCCCAAAAAGCTAACCTGCCGCTGTTCTTAGGTACTTACCCTATTACACCGGCTTCCGATATCCTCCATGACCTGAGCCGCTTTAAGAATTTTGGTATCCGCACCTTCCAGGCGGAAGACGAAATCGCAGGGATTACCTCTGCTATTGGCGCTTCTTATGGCGGACATATGGGGATTACCACTACTTCCGGCCCCGGTATGGCTTTGAAAGGTGAGGCAATGGGTTTGGCAGTAATGCTGGAAATTCCGTTGATCATCATCGATATTCAACGCGGTGGCCCTTCTACCGGCTTGCCTACCAAAACAGAACAATCTGACCTGTTGCAGGCTTACTACGGTCGTAACGGAGAATGCCCGATGCCAATCGTTTCTGCATCTACCCCGGCAGATTGCTTTGAGGCGGTGTTTGAAGCATTCCGCATTTCGGTACAACATATGACACCCGTTATTTTCCTCAGCGATGGGTACATTGCCAACGGCTCCGAACCATGGCGCTTCCCTAAAGCCGCCGACCTGCCCCAGATTGAAGTGAAATTCAAAAAAGGGCTGGAAGAAGGAGAAGAACAATTCCTGCCTTATCACCGTGATGAAAACCTGGTACGACCCTGGGCTGTTCCCGGTACTCCCGGCCTGGAACACCGCATTGGTGGTCTGGAAAAACAAAATATTACCGGTAACGTAAGCTACGATCCGGAAAACCACCAACTGATGGTGAAAATCCGTCAGGAAAAGGTAGATAAGATCGCAGATCATATTCCGTTACAGAAAATTGAACTCGGTCCGGAAAAAGGAAAAATACTGGTACTCGGCTGGGGATCTACCTATGGCGCCATCAAAAGCGCGGTACTCGACCTGCTGGCGGAAGGCCACGAAGTGGCACATGCACACATCCGGTATATCCGTCCTTTCCCTAAAAACCTGGGCGAAATACTGCACAGCTACGATAAAGTACTGATTCCGGAAATCAACAACGGTCAGCTGATCAAAATTATTCGTGATCAATTCCTGATCGATGCACAGGGTTATAATAAGATTATGGGCGTTCCTATTACCAAAGGCGAATTGGTCACTAAGATCAAAGAAATGCTGGCATAGGCTCCTCCGCAACATATTATTTTATTGCACAATAAAAAATCCTGTCCGTCGTGACAGGATTTTTTGTATTTTCCTGTACCGGGAGGACTATTCACAGCTACTTCCGCCCGGCATTTTTTTAGTTTAAGTTAACTATTATGTATAGCCTTTTTCGCGTATTGCTAACCGTTATCACAGTAGCTGTATTCTATTTGCAGGCAAATGCCCAAACTAATACTTTTGAAGTGCGGATCGCCAACCATGCAGTAGGTACAATAGAAGCTAACAGGAAAACGAATGGACCGGCAAAGAGTATCATTATCAAAACGCGTATCCAGATGATGCTGGCTAAAGTAAACAGCGATATCATTAACGAATACAGTAACAATATACTCTCTACTTCTAAGTCTTCCCGCATCTCCGGTAAAAGCGGAGAAGATAAAAACACGACCACCGTTCGTAACGGTAAAGAATATACGATTATCGTAAACGGAGAAAAATCGGTCATCAATAATGCCGAAATAGAAGAATGTGTGGCAGATCTTTACTTTGCAGAACCTAAACAGGTAACACGGGTATTTTCTGAAACATTAGGCCGCTTTCTGCCTTTAAAATCTATAGGAGGTGGAATGTATGAATTGTTGCTACCCGAAGGGAAAAAGAACGTATTTAAATACGAAAATGGTACACTGGTACTGGTAGAAGTAAACCACTCCTTTGGCAAAGCCATCTTTGTAAAAGTCAGCTAATACTGTATCCGGCAGTATGATCGCGATTCCCCCGATGTGCGCAGACAGCAGACAAGGCTATTATCCCCGCACATCAGGATCACCACTTAAATTATGATACTGTTTGCTCAATGATCTGCCCGGATACTTTGTCTTTCAGGATCAGTTTTTTGGCCCCGAAATGTGTCATTTCTTCTTTCACCAGGTAGTATTGATCGTTGTAATCTGTTAATGTTTTGGTTTTGGTAACACCTTCCTGTCCACGCCAGATGTCTAATTGTACCGGCTCCCATTGTTTGGTAGCAGCACTTTTATAGGCGGCATCTAGAATAGCATTCACCACATACCCATCATAGAAAGTTTCTTTGGCAGCATGACCGCTTTCCATTGCGTTGAACATATCTGTAAACATGTGATTATACCCCAGTTCATTGAGTTCATCACCTACCGGAAACAACCACCCGGTATTGCTCTCGGCTTTTTCAGCTACATAGTCTGCTCCCTTGCCGGTGGTAAACATATCAAACCCGGTGCGTAAAAAGCTGTTGGTCCAGATGGTTCCTTCCGTGCCCATGACTTCATCCCGCAAATCCAGGCCGCCGCGGAAAGTCCAGCTTACCTCAAACTGCCCGATAGCACCGTTTTCATATTTTACCAGTCCAATAGCATGATCTTCTGCATCAATAGGTTTTACCTGTGTATCGGCCCAGCACATTACTTCTACCGGCCGGATATCTTTTCCTATAAAATTGCGGCCAATTTCCACACAATGACAACCCAGATCCAGGATACATCCGCCACCGGCTTGTTCCTTATCCCAGAACCACTCACTATGCGGGCCAGGATGCGTTTCCCTTGACTTTGCCCAGAGTATCCGGCCCAAAGCCCCACTCTGCACGCTTTGTAAAGCTTTCAGAAACTTGGGCGTATATACCAGATCTTCCAGGTAACCATGGAAGATCCCGGCTTTTTCAACGGCCTCCAGCATTCGCTTCGCTTCGGCTGCATTGCGGCCCAGCGGCTTGGTACAGATCACGGCCTTTTTGTGTTTGCAGCAAAGCAATACCGCCGCCTCATGCAAATTATTGGGCAATGATATACATACTACCTCAACCTCCGGATTGGCCACTGCCACTTCCATCTCTGTTGTTTGATATGCCACCTGGTAGTCGTCCGCAAATTTCTTTGCGCTTTCTTCCCGGCGGGAATACACACTCACTATTTTATCGCGACTACGTTGCCCCTGCAATGAATCTGCATAAAACCGCGCAATAAAGCCTGAGCCCAGCATTGCTATTTTTGCCATAGAAACTGTTTTGCCGATGATTAATTTTTAATAACCTTCTCTTTATTACTATCTCTGAAAAATAACATAAACAGTACTAATACTACCGCCGCAATACCAGCAGGGATCAGCCAGATAGTGTGCCAGTTGTGCATGGTATCACTGGTTTTGTAAGCCGCTACAATAGGACCGGAAATAATAAATCCGATCAGCATACCCACGCCATAGGTTGCCAGCGTAACAAAGCCCTGGGCAGAACTTTTAAATTCTTCCCCTGCTACTTTATCTGTGTAAATCTGACCCGTTACAAAAAAGAAATCATAACAGATACCATGCAGTACAATACCTACAATCAGCATCCAGTAATTGCTGTCAATGTTGCCATAAGCAAACAAGGTATAACGCACTACCCATGCGAGCATACCTAAGGCCAGCATCTTTTTAACACCCAACCGAACAAAAAACAGCGGCATCACCAGCATAAACAGAAATTCAGACATCTGTCCCATTGATTGCTTGCCGGCAGCGGCATTCATCCCTATTTCATTCAGGAATGGGTTGGTGAAATTATAGTAAAATGCCAGTGGAATACAGATCGCAATAGAGGCCAGGAAAAACAGCAGGTAAGAACGGTTCTTCAGCATACGAATGGCATCCAGGCCCAGAATTTCCTTTACAGAGATCTGGGTACCTTTCTTGGCAGGAGGTGTTTTGGGCAAGGTAAAACTAAAGATACCCAACAGTAAAGATGCGCCGGCGGCCATTTTGAAAGTAAGGTCCAGCGAATTTGTTTTTTCCCATTGCAACCAGCCTATCAGCAAACCTGCAATGATCCATCCTACGGTACCGAATACACGAATAAATGAAAACTCCTTACTCGGATCGTTCATCTGCCGGAAGGAGATGGAGTTTACCAGTGCCAGTGTTGGCATGTAAAGGATCATATACACCAGCAACACCGGATAAAAACTATCAAAGCTGGTCATGCCGGAACAGGTCCACAGCAGGGCTGCGCCCACCAGGTGTATAACACCCAGGATTACTTGTGCAGAAATAAAACGGTCCGCAATAATGCCCACAATGAAAGGCGCAATCACGGCTCCGATGGATTGCGTAAGAAAGGCCACGCCCACCTGGCTATCAGTGGTGCCTTGCAGATTTTTCAGTACAAATGTGCCTAATGTTACAAACCATGCTCCCCAGATAAAAAATTCGAGGAACATCATAAACGATAGTTGTACCCTAACAGCTGATCTCATAACGACAAATGCTTTATTTATTGAATCTTAATGAACCGTTTAAGTTAATAAAATTTGAGAATTGTCCATTTAAATTAATGATGGACAACAGAAACTTTATTGGTTCACAAAGTACTGTGCGTAATTTTTTTGCCGGGCATCACGGCAATCTCAGAACCAGCCGCCAGCAGGGCGCTACGGGGAGTTTGCTGCAACATGTTTTCAAAGTCTGCCCCATAGAGGGCGCGGGTACTGCAATGATAATCGAAACTGGTAACCGGATGTGTATGCCATTGTGGATGGGTTACCTGGTATTCACCGGTGATCAGATCATTTACCCGGGTATACCCCCAGTAATGTTCGGTAATAAATTCTTCTTCGCTGCCGCCAATAATCGGTTGGGTTGCCTGCAGCGCGGTGGCCGTTAAATGATTCCACTCGTTATGGACCTTCCATTTATAGGCTACTTTCAACGTGTTTGCATCCGGATTTTCCCAACTGTGTTCCATGACATGCGTAGCATACTTTTCTTTGTAAATAGTGTTGGCCACAAACGTAATCAATGGTTTTGGGACCAGCTCTTTTACAAACACTACTCCTCTTTTCCAGCTGCCGTCTTGTTTATAACGTACATAGAAACGAAGATTTACTTCTTCAAAAGTACGGTGGCCGGGTAAACTAATCCCTTTTACCCGGGTGTCCTGAAACAGGAAACCTACCAGGCTTACGTAGCTGGTATTATTCCAGGTATCCAGTTCGGTATGAGCAGGTACATATGCCTTGAGTACCGCCGGATCAGCCTCGAAATTGATCATCAGCAGGTTTCTCCAGGCAGCAGTCAGAAATGGGCGCATAGTTAACTGGCTTTTATAAGCTTGGCATAATACTTACACGCTGGTCTTAGTCCGCATTCACCGCATTTGGGGCTTCTGGCCACACAAGTGTATCGGCCATGCAAAATGAGCCAGTGGTGTGCAATATGTACTTTCTCTTTTGGAATATGTTTCAACAGCTGCAGTTCTGTTTGCAGTGGCGTGGTGGCATTGGTGGTAAGACCGATGCGGGCAGACACCCTGAATACATGTGTATCCACTGCCATATTGGGTTGCTGATGCACCACAGAGGTAATCACATTCGCCGTTTTGCGACCTACACCGGGCAATTTGATCAGTTCCGGTACGGTGGCAGGTATTTCCCCGTTGAAGTCGGCTACCACCATCTGCCCCATTCCTATGAGGTGTTTGGTTTTGTTGTTGGGGTAGCTGATACTGCGGATCAATGGAAACAGGTCGTCGAAGGTGGCCTCGCTGAGGGCATATACATCCGGATACTGTGCAAAGATAGCAGGGGTGGTCATATTCACCCGTTTATCGGTGCATTGGGCAGACAGGATAACAGCTACCAGCAATTGGTATGGATTGTCGTAAATGAGTTCCGTTTCGGCATTGGGTGCATGTTCCTCAAAGTACTTGAGAACAAATGCATAACGCTCTTTTTGAGTCATGCCCTAAAGATAGGAAAAATGAAAAAAGTACCCGTCAGCTACTACTTTTCTTCCTGAGTTTGTTTGTTGGCAGCATAATCAAAGATCAACTGGAGGGTAGCCACCCGGGGAGCATAACGAACCGTGTTAAGGGCCGCCTTGGTATTGTCAAAACAAGCCTGCTCTTCCTGGGTTAAAGAAAGTTCCTCCTGGTGATGTTTGATGTCGCTTTTTGTAACAAGACACAGGGTTGACAGTACAGAAAGTGTAAAATTACTCATGCATTATTATTTTAATACTAAGAATAGGTTCTGTTTTATAACGGTACAAGCGCGGAATCTATTGTTAATTTAGGATAAATTTTTAAGATATGCAAGGGCAGGGAGTGCTTAAGGCTTGGGGGCAGGGGTGATAATGAACAGGTCTTCATTATCTTTTTTCATATAATATTTCTCGCGGGCAAATTTTTCCAGCTTTTCAGGGCTGGAAAGTAATTCCTGTTGTTCTTCTTTGGTTTGTTTGATTTCCTGGATAAAGAAGGCTTTCTGGTTTTCCAGTTTATTTACTTCTGACTGGAACTGATACTGAGACATCAGGTTGGTTTTGTCGAGGAAGGCGATCCAGATTACAAAGGCAGCGAAAGCTATGAAGAACTTATTCTTCAGGAAACTCGGCACTTTATTGATGGATGTTGACCAGGACATACGGCAATTTACGAAAGAATTACGAATTAAGAATTACGAATTACGGAGTATAGCGGATGATTTCCGCGTTTACCGTCTTCGCAAAATTCGTAATTCGTAATTCTTAATTCGTAATTCTTATTTTTTCACACTGATGGAGTTAGTAGGATAAATCGCTACATCACCCAGTGCTTCTTCGATACGGAGTAACTGGTTGTATTTCGCCATACGGTCAGTACGGGAAGCAGAACCGGTTTTAATCTGACCGCAGTTCAGTGCCACGGCGAGATCAGCGATAGTGGTATCTTCAGTTTCGCCGGAACGGTGGCTCATGATAGAAGTATAACCAGCTTTGTGCGCCATGTTTACGGCATCAATCGTTTCAGTTACAGTACCGATCTGGTTTACTTTTACCAGGATGCTGTTAGCGATACCTTTGTCGATACCTTCTTTCAGACGCAGTACATTGGTTACAAATAAATCGTCACCTACCAGCTGAACGCGGTTACCGATAGATTCGGTCAGTTTTTTCCAACCATCCCAATCATCTTCTGCCATACCGTCTTCGATAGAAACGATCGGATATCTGTTAGCCCAATCTGTCCAGAAAGCAACCATTTCATCACTGCTGATTACTTTTTGGGAGCTCTTGTAGAATTTGTAGGTCTTGGTAGCGTCGTCATACATTTCGCTGCTGGCGGCATCCAGTGCAATAGCTACCTGGGTACCTGGTTCGTAACCAGCTGCTTTGATAGCTTCCAGTACAGTTTCGATTGCTTCTTCGTTACTCTGGATTTCAGGAGCAAAGCCACCTTCATCACCTACGTTGGTGCTGTAACCTTTCTTTTTCAGTACGGATTTGAGGTGGTGGAATATTTCCACGCCCCAGCGCAAACCTTCAGAGAAAGAAGGAGCACCTACCGGCACGATCATGAATTCCTGGAAATCAATTTTATTATCCGCGTGCGCACCACCGTTGATGATGTTCATTAAAGGAATAGGCAGGGTGAAAGCGTTTACACCACCGAGGTAACGATAGAGCGGTTGGTTGCTTTCTTCAGCAGCAGCTTTGGCTACGGCCATGCTCACCGCCAGGGTAGCGTTAGCACCCAGTTTAGCTTTATTTGGAGTACCATCGAGTTGAATCAGGAATTTATCGATACCTGCCTGGTCTGTTACTTCCCAGCCAATCAGCTCTTCAGCAATGATGTCATTTACATTATTAACGGCCTGCAGTACGCCTTTGCCCATGTAAACACTTTTATCGTTATCACGCAGTTCTACCGCTTCGTGTTTACCTGTAGAAGCACCTGATGGTACAGCTGCACGACCAAAATGGCCGTCTTCGGTGGTTACATCAACCTCAATCGTAGGATTACCACGGCTGTCAAGAATCTGCCTGGCATGGATTTCTGAAATAGTACTCATAATTCGAAAAGTTATTATTGTTAGCGATTTTTTTAGCAGTTAGAGGACGGCTAAGAGCTCTTCGTCATCTCCCGGAAAATTGTTTCCAGGCTTTGTGAATTGCTCTGCAAAGAAAGTATGTTCCTGTTATTAATCAAAGCAAATTGTAACAGGTTTTTTCTCACCTCATCTACCTGGCTGGTAAATAATTGCCAGCTATGGTCTTCCCGGGCCACTACGCGCGAGATTCCGGCGATGGTGAGCAATTCGGTTTCCGAAACGGGTTCCGCAAAGGTAACCTGTAAATAACCATTGGCCGTATTGTTTTGCTGCAGGACGGATAATTTATCGTCTGCCACAATTTTTCCTTTGTTGATGATGATCACCCGATCGCAAAGCGCTGCTACTTCCTGCATAATATGCGTGGAAAGGATCACGGTTTTGTTGGCGCCCAGCTCCTTGATCAGTTGACGGATATCTGCCAGCTGATTGGGATCCAGTCCGGTGGTAGGCTCGTCGAGGATCAGCACTTCCGGGTCGTGCAGTAATGCCTGGGCCAATCCCACGCGCTGTTTGTAGCCGTTAGACAAGGCGCCGATCTTCTTGTGGCGCTCCGGCTGCAGCCCGGTGAGCTGGATAACTTTTGCAATCCTTTCGGCTCCTGCCTTTCCCAACTGGTGGATACCTGCTACAAACTCCAGGAATTCCCGGATATACATATCGTGATACAAGGGATTCGATTCCGGCAGGTATCCCACCCGTTTACGCACTTCCAGCGACTGGGTAACTATGTCGAAACCACATACACTGGCCTTTCCGCTGGTCGGCGGCAAGAAACCGGTGATCATTTTCATGGTGGTGGATTTCCCGGCACCATTCGGCCCCAGAAAACCGGTGATTTCTCCCTTTTTTAGTTCAAAGGAGATCCCATCTACTGCCCGCTGTTCGCCATATACTTTACTGAGTTCTGATACCTGGATAGACATGTATGCTTGCACGTTTTGCGGGAACTAAAGTACTATAAAAAGAGGATATACTATAACCCCGCCACCAGCCGGGGCAGGAGTGATCTTTTCGTGGTAAAGAAAGTCAACCGCCCGTACGCTTTTTACCGGTTCCGGAACGGTTTTAAAGCCTTCCGGCACGCTTTTACACTAATATGGTACTACTTCGCCAAAATATATATATATTTATGGCCAAATTAAGTAACACGTATATGTGAACGAAAATACCTGTACCGACATTGGCATATAACTTGCATTTAACGTGACACCTATACGTTATATAACCTATACAGGCAAAGCACTACATATAAAATCACTTTCATGCTTCAACCCAACATTTGATGTCAAACTTTCTAAAAAAAGCAATGGGCCTTTTTGTGGAATTTGAACCCGACGAACACAGCGATGTCAGCAGGCCGGAACAGCCTTCCCTGTCGCAAAAATTCCCGCTTAGTAATCCGGCAGGATCTGCGCCGGCCCGGCCACCAGGACCTGTTGCCCTATCTGCTTCAGATATGGACAAATTTGAACAGCACTTTAGTGCGCTGTTCGAAAAAAGCA
Organism: Chitinophaga sp.; assembly: GCF_036566945.1. Taxonomy (GTDB): domain Bacteria; phylum Bacteroidota; class Bacteroidia; order Chitinophagales; family Chitinophagaceae; genus Chitinophaga. The sequence continues at coordinate 10,281 of NZ_DATCVJ010000935.1, forward strand.
ACTTTCCCGGGCCTGACTATTACGAGTTCTGGAAAATGATGGATGCATTGGAAGCGCATGTAAAGGATGAAAATGCCCGTATGTCGGCCGTGTATGCTACACTCAGCATTCAGGGCCTCACCAAAAACAGACTCATTGAAAGCGCTGCACAGTACAAACAAATCATTGAGCAGGACAAAGCTGAATTTGAAAAAGCAGCCAGCGACAAAGCCGCTACGGAAGTAGATGGCCGCCATCAGCAACTGCAGGACATGGAAAAGAAAATGGCCGATAACGCCGCGCTGATCCAACAGCTTACCAAAGAAATTACAGAAGCACAGGCAAAGTCAGAACAGTTGAAGGCACAGATGGCAGAACAGGAAGAGAAAATAGTAGCGAACCGCCAGGGATACCAGGTGGCTTGCGAGGCTATGGTTAGAAAAATAAACACAGACATTCAAAAAATAGAAACATCGCTTTAACGCTATGGAGACG
>NZ_DATCVJ010000936.1:0-2811 GCF_036566945.1 Chitinophaga sp.
CGGTAAACTTAACGTCAGTAAACAGATCCATATCATCCGGACTAATATGCCAAGAAACTTGCCCCGTAGGGAGCTTAATATAAACAACCGGCCAATCCGGATCCTGCGGATCGGTTCCTAGGCTCGACTCATAAATAGCAGCGAGATGAGAAACAAGATGTGCGCGCTCCCGATAAACATTGTTAGTCATCGTTTAGCACAACTTTCCACTCAGTTTTATTGCCGAGTTTCTCAGGTGTCAAATTAGGGTCGATACGGTCAGCGCCAGCGATGACAGCGCTATTGCCACCAATCGCAGGTAGTGCCACTCTTTTAGAAGGGAGAGGTGCACTTTGCTTAAGTTCAGGAACGAATGAAAAGAAATACCTAGCCGAGTCACAAGCATGGTCGTCTTTCTTATGAATCTGATCATGCGCGTTATTTTGAGACTGCTGCTTCTTAGACGCCCAAGTCTTCCACCTAAGCCGCTGCATCTCTTTGATCAGATTAGCACAGTTCTCGGTGACAAGCCAGTTAGGTTTTCCGTCAAGTGCGTTATCTAGATACTGATTAATCTTAGCAATGCCAGTTATTACATCGTTATTGCCCAGCGCAAATCCGATCCCACGGATCGCATATTCAGTCTGAATAGACGTACCAGTTACAGCATTTCGTTGAGTAAGGGCAGGATCACAAATATTAATATCAGGTCTACGTCCGTGAGCCTTGTTTCGAGCATGAATTATGTCTGCGTGGAAATCGATTGTCTGCTCTGACATGTAGTGTTCGTCAAAAGTGATTACCCTATTATTTCGATCAACCGCATGCCAGAGAACAGCAGTAGGGTTATTAAAACCATGATCGAGGGACATATACCATTTGTATTCACGCCCAATAAGTTTCTTCGGATCGATGACCGGAATGACATGAGTATCCCTAGTAAACTTCTTATAAACTAGACCACCCATCTGGACAAACTTACCTTGTCCACGTGCCTTACGCTCATCTTCAGAAAGTCCGCCAAGGTAATTCTCAACCTCTTCTTCATCAAGGTGAGGATTCTCAGCCATTTCAACTTCTACAACATCTACGAGTTTTGAACCATTAATGCCAGGTTCATAAAGAACGTCAAAAATCCACGTCATACCTTCAACGGGAGTCATGGTAATCCATGAACGTCCCTTACGGTCAATAAGACGTGCCTGACACTCTGTATAGATATCTGAAGGCGGTTCCTCATCATAATGGACAAAGTCACGACTCGTACCAGCGAACTTATTTAGTTCCTGGTCGTAGGACATCAACTCAACAAATGAGCCGTTTTCAAAGTTAACGATTCGATCCTGAACATCATAAGCACTAGACCAGGATCCTCCACGTAGTGCGCTAGGAGGAATCCACTGCTTAAGCTGAGGAATAATAATCTTGTTGATACCGTTAATAAAGTCAACAGATACGATACGTCCGGCTACAGGGCGGTCAGGTGTTTTAACGTAGGGATGCTTCCTTAGAAGCCACCAAACATCTTCAACAATACCGCCCGTAGTCTTTCCCGATCGGTTACCACCAATGTATAGACGAGTCTTCTTAGTCGAGCTGTGAAATAGTTCTTGCTTGGCATGCGGAACATACGAGTTAATATCAGGGGCATACGCCAAACGAGTAAGATTATCAGCCATCTCCTTAATTGCTTCTTCAATGGAGGAAATTGGCTTTTCTTTTTTAAGGGCCAACGTAATAACTCCGCCCTGTTTGATATCTAAGCCCCTGGAACCAAATCTGCTTAGAAGTGACCGAGGTTCCCCAAGTTCTAAACGAAGTAGCTCCAGTAGCCTGAATACTCATAATTGCACCGCAATAAGCGGCAATACCCGAAGTTCCACCGGTAACTGGTGAAGTAGCCGCTAGTCTCTTTTGGTCAGAAGTTGGCCGAAGACCTTCAGGAATTGTATTAAGGATATTAAAATCACCTACAGGAATACCTGATGTAGCTTTACCAATACTTCCACGCCACCATACTCGACCACGATTATCTAGTGCGATTGATAGGGGAGTGGTTGCAGTAATTGTAAAGTCCGCCGCAAGAGGTTGAATAACCGCGTTAGACATTGCAATCCACGGAGACATGGTGGTCTGTACTGGTCGCCAATGCCAACCCCAATCAGCATCTTTAACCACTAGAATATAGACACTCGGCCACTGATTAGCGTCTCCGCCAGTATCCCTAAATACTCGGTCCCCAATATTGTAATTGCCAGTCTGAGGCAGCGCGGTGTTAGGGGCGATGATAGGGATATCAGCTACAGGCTCAAGGATCTTAAGATTGTCTGTAATATTCTTCTTAACATCCGCCATAGGGTCTGCGGCTACAGGGAGGTAAAGATTGTAGTTTCTGGTATTAGCCATCAGTACCACCACGTATATCCGTCAAGCGAAATATAGTTTCCGCCACCAGAGTTACCATGCCACTGAACAAAAATAGAGATACGTGTAGGTACAGTGCTGGGCTGAATAAACCCTGCTGCTGTAGCAAAACTGCTTGCTGTGGTAACCGCGCTAGTTGCCATCTGCATTACGGAGAAATTACCAAGTGGAGTATAAGCTAGAGGGATAGCAGTATCTGAAGTAATTTCATGGTTAGCGCTAGTGGGCCATGGGTTAGCGGAGGAGTCATACCTAATTGCACCACAAAGTTCTACACGCCTCTGTAGCACATTTACATTGTACTTGGGTGGATAACTGGGATGTGCAGACCTAGGTGATCTAATACCTAGAGCAGTCCATCCCAGCCATCCAGTGCTGTCATTAACAGAACGAGACCAAGTACTTCCA
>NZ_DATCVJ010000937.1:0-7387 GCF_036566945.1 Chitinophaga sp.
GAATTAGCCTCAGAGATTGGAATATCTGAACGAACGATAGAAAGAAACCTTCAACGGTTGCAAAAAGAAAACAAGTTGCAACGCGTTGGACCTACCAAGGGTGGATACTGGAAGGTTATAAACTAATTATACCTGATAGTCTTGAATCTCATCATTTTGCTAAAAGAGGACTGGGCGCACTCAGGAAGGGGGCATAGTGAGCCCATTATAATTTATCTATCACATCTTTGTACCCTCTTCCAATTGGTATAGATATGCCATTCAGTTCCACCATCTCCGCCGTGTAGGACTCAATTTTATTGACAGACACAATGAACGACCGGTGTATACGTATGAAAATCCCTGCTGGTAGCAGGTCTTCCATATCATTGGTACTCATTTTGGCGATATATTCATTCCTGGTGGTAACGATCTTAATATACTCCCGCTGACTTTCGATATATAGTATTTCTGAAAACAGGATCTTTACTTTCCGCTTTTGGATATTTACAAAGATGAAGTCGCGCGCTTCTTCCGGGACTTTCTTTTGTTCTGTATTTACTTTATTCACAGCGGTTAAAAACCGTTCAAATTCAAATGGCTTCAGCAGGTAATCTTTCACATTCAGATTAAATCCTTCTACTGCATATTGATGATATGCGGTGGTTACTATGACCGCAGGTGGATTGGCCAATGTTTTGAGGAAGGCCATACCTTTTAATTTAGGGAGATGGATATCCAGGAAAATAAGATCTGTATCCTGATGCAGCAGGAACTCTGATGCCAGTATAGCATCTTTAAATACTTTCTGTAATTCAAGGAACGGAACTTCCGAGATATAGTCAACCAGTACTTTCGCCGCCAGGGGTTCATCTTCTATGATAATGCACTTTATTTTAGGCATGACTTGCAAGATTTATTTTTAACGTAGCCGTGAACGTAAACTCACCCTGTTGTACTTCCAAAAGGTAATCGGTATAAAGCAGTTCCAGTTGCCGCCGCAGGTTAGAAAGACCGATATTTTCTTTCGTCTTGTTATCGCCGGCAGGATCACCGGTAGAATTTTTTACCATGAAGAATAGCTGCCTGTTTTTTATAGAAAGATGTATATCTACAAACGGCAACTCCCTCGTTTCTGACACCCCATGCTTGAATGCATTTTCCACCAGTGGAATGAGCAGGAGCGGGGGTAAAGACTGTTTCAGATCTTCCAGGTCATAGTTGAAATTAACGCGTAGAGATTCGTCGTAACGTAGTTTTTCAAGTGCGATATAGTCATCAATGATTTTAAGGTCCTGTTCAATCGCGATATATGGTCCGCTGGTTTCATACAGCATGTACCGGAGTATTTTCGACAAGCGGAGAATAGATTCAGGGGCCAGGTCCGATTTATCTCTTGCCAGGGAATAAATATTATTCAGGGTATTGAATAAAAAATGTGGATTTGTTTGGGACTTGAGATAGTTTAATTCTGCCTGCTGACTGGCAATACGTAACTGTTGCGCCGACTGTTTTAGTCTTACATAATTATAAAGATGCCGGACGATGCCAAAGAACAGTACCGATCCTATGGCATATCCTGTGAGTTCACCGATTCTTTTTTCTATAGAGATAGGTTTACCAAGCGGGGTGTAAATATGTAATGTTACGCCCAGTGTTCTCCAGATATAAAATCCCAGCGAAAAAATAAAGGCATATAACAAGATCCGGAAAAAGGAAGCGATTAATTTTTTCGGACTAAGCTTTGGCAGCGTATGTTCAAATAGCTGGTAGTTGGCGACCGATAAATAGATCACTAACCAGAGTTCATTAAAAATGATCAGGGGAAAGTTGTTGGCATCCTCTATCGCATCACCAACAAGGTTCAACAGAAAAAAAGCAGGTATCAGCCATATGTATAGCTCAAATCGCTTTATGTCAGATAGTTTTTTCATGTTGATGTTTGGTAGGATAAATGTCGATAAATATTTCTCTTTCTCCTAATCTTCCTCCGCGATTGACGCCGCCCTGCTGTTTGTTTACCGTAATCCGTTGTTCGTTGACACGGCGTCGGGATAATAGGGTTGATTCGCTAACCTTGCACTGTCGACAATTCAGCAACCAAATACTCACACTCAATAGTAAACAAATCATGAACAACTTAATACAGTTTGGTGAGATAGTAGAAGGATATGATATCCCTGTTCTGAACGAAAGGGAAATCAGGGCTTCCGCAGGAATACTATTTCTGGCCACCTATACGTCGTTGATGTTTATCCTTTTTGATGGTAATTTCCTATTGGTGAAATATGTCATCAGCATTTTCCTGCTCGATTTATTAATACGGGTATTGATCAACCCAAGATTCTCTCCCATACTGATCATTGGACGTTTCATGGTGCGCAACCAGGTGCCGGAATATGTAGGCGCCCAACAAAAGAAATTCGCCTGGAGCATTGGTATTGTCTTATCTGCAACCATGTTCTATCTCTTTGTATTCGTTAATGCCTATAGCCTTATAACGGGTATCACCTGCCTGATTTGCCTGATATTCCTGTTCTTTGAAGCGGCTTTTGGGATTTGCTTAGGTTGTTTGGTATATCCGATTTTTTATAAGCATAAAGTACAGCATTGCCCCGGAGAAGTATGCGACAGACGGAACAGGCAAGCCATTCAAAAAGTGTCGCTGGCACAAATCATTGTATTGGTTTTGTTTATCGGAACGGTTTTTCTGGCAACTGGTTTGCTCCGGGAGCGGTTTAGCAAGCCTCCGCATAATATGTTTAAACCTTCTCCCACCGCTAAATCCAGGTAATATGCTTCCGCTATCCATACCGCGTGAAAGCGGATTAGAAAATTACTTTGCTGTTTACCGGAACAATATTGTTGGTCATCAACAATATTTTGACTCCCCTTTCGGGCAGAAGAAAATCATCTACGCCGACTGGACCGCAACAGGCAGGGCTTACGGACCTATTGAAAAATATATACAGCAGCACATACTTCCTTTTGTTGGTAATACGCATACTACCACCACTATTACTGGTACGTTGATGTCTGCGGCCTATGAGGCCGCGAAACAGATAGTGAAAGCGCATGTTAATGCGAGCGAAGAAGACGTATTACTTTTTTGTGGTAGCGGCATGACCAGCGCCGTAAATAAGTTGCAGCGAATATTAGGTATGCGTATGCCGGAGCATTTGGTAGATTATATCGATTTCACACGCTGCGATGAAGCGGAGAAACCGGTAATTTTTGTAACGCATATGGAGCATCATAGTAATCAGCTCAGCTGGCTGGAAACTATTGCCAACGTGGAGATCATAGGCTGTGATGAAAACGGAAATGTGGATATCGCACATCTCAGCGCACTATTGGCGCATTTCAAACATCGTTCTAATAAAATTGCAGCGGTTACTGCCTGCTCTAATGTTACCGGTATCCATACACCTTATCATGATATCGCGCAACTGATGCATCAATATGGAGGAGTATGTTTTGTAGACTTTGCCTGTGCTGCACCCTATTGTGATATTAATATGCATCCCGCAGAACCCGATACGCATTTGGATGCCGTTTATTTTTCTATGCATAAATTTTTAGGTGGTCCCGGTACGCCGGGAGTATTGATTTTTAATAAGCAATTATATCGCAACGCAGTCCCTGATCATCCGGGTGGAGGCACCGTGAGCTACAGCAATCCCTGGAAGGTGCATGAATACGTTGCGGATATTGAGCAACGGGAAGATGGCGGCACCCCTCCATTTTTGCAAGGCATAAAAGCAGCGATGTGTATCCGGCTGAAAGAGAAAATGGGCGTAGCTAATATCCTGCAGCGGGAAGAAGAACTGCTTGAAATTATTTTTTCCAGGTTATCAAACATGAAGCAGGTAGCAGTACTGGAAGCAGCGGTAATAAAAAGACTCGGTGTGATTTCTTTCATTGTAACAGGTGCGCCCTATAATTTAATCGTCAAACTACTGAACGACCGGTTTGGTATTCAAATGAGGGGAGGATGTTCCTGTGCCGGCACCTATGGGCATATGCTGCTGCAGGTGGATAAGCCTCGTTCTTATGCCATACTGGAGGCTATCCGGGCTGGCGATTTATCGTGTAAGCCTGGGTGGGTGCGGCTATCTATTCATCCTGTCATGACCAATGCAGAGGTGATCTTTATCATGGATGCCATTGAAATGACCGTATCTAACGTAGTTGAATGGGGGAAAGATTATACTTATGATCGGCATACAAACGAGTATAGTTTTAAGAGAAGAATAGAAAAAGAACCGCAACAGGTGGCGGAATGGTTTGATGTGGAGGAGTGGTATAATTTAATTAACTTGCCGCCGTTGTGATGTAGCCCTGTGGAGATCTTGTAAATGACCTGTTTAATCTGTAGCATCCTTATGCGTTTTCTTACGTTATTGTTTTTGTTAGTTGCCGGCGGAGCTTCCGCTCAGTTTGCAAGTGTTGATGCCTATATACGTTCCAGAGAAGGGAACAGGGTGTGGGAGAAAAATACCATGATCTGGCGTTGTGTAAAGGCTATGAAAGCAGATGCCAGTAATAAGGAAGTTGTTCAGATCTGCACTTGTCAGGCCGAACTGATTGACCGGCATTTTCCTATGAAGCAGATAAAGCAGTATGATCGCCTGTATGCCGGTGATGCATTGAATAAACTGATTGAAGGAGATTCCGCCTTGCAGGCGAGTATTGAGCAGTGTTACAAGGAAATTTCGCAAGCTAATCTTTTCTTCTCACCGGGGCAGATGATGGCCTATCGCGATTCTATGGTAGCTTATATCCGGAGCAACAAAAAAGAGCCATTGGATGAAAGCCGGATCAACAGCTATTGTGATTGTGCTGTGGCAATTATGGCGAGGCGGAAAATAAATATGCAAACCATTGAGGATATGAATGATCCCAATTCTATGTTGTTTAATGAAATTGCATATAGCTGTGGGGGATTTCCTTATAAAAAAATATCTCCCACCAGGGGATGGAGCGTGTCGGATAGTCTGGATGTAACGGGTGCTTCAGGAGTCGATGCGGTAGACGTCATCACCATTAGCGGTATGACGAAATTGAAAGTAAAAATAGGACCGGTGGTAAACGTATGGATGCTGGATTGTGGCGCTACGGATATGCTGGTGTCGGATACGATGATCAATAAATTGCTTCAGTTGAAACTCGTTTCCAAAAGTGATTTCCTGGGGCAACAAACATATAACCTGGCCAATGGGAAAGAGATTTTGTGTGATGTATACCGGATCAACCATGTGCAGGTAGGAAAGTTCATTGTGAATAACCTCATCATTGGCGCTTCTAAAGAAACCGGCAGCTTTTTGCTGGGTAAAACTTTTCTAAATAAATTCCGGCGCTGGTCTCTTGACAACCAGCGAAATCAATTGATTTTAGAGAGATAATTGTGATGGTTTATTATTTCTAATGGATCTGGTTCTACAGATGAAAGAAAGCCATTGCGCTTATTTACCTAAAAGAGGAGTTGAACTTGTGCATACTGGCAAGGGAAACCAGCACTTTATTTATTATGTTTGCACCCAAAAAAGGAGTGCAAAATTGGACCATTTGTCAGATCAGGAACTTGTAAATTTATTAAAACAAGGGAGCGAGGAGGCTTTCAGGTCGATCTATGAAAGGTATTGGGGGATACTTTATGGCAGGGCATATAGGAAGCTCGGTCATCTGGAAGAAATTAATGATATTTTACAGGAAATATTTTTGCACTGCTGGAAACATAGAGCAACCCTGGCCATTGAAACCAATTTTACCAACTATTTTCTGACTGCACTTGACTACAAAATAATCGACTTTTACCGTTCCATGGAGGTGAGGCGGAATTTTTATCATCAGCACCTGCTCAATACAGATAGCGGACATACCGTGGTAATGGATACGGTGAATTACCGGGACCTGGAACGGGTTATCCGGCAGGAAATAGCCCTCATGCCTAAACGAATGCAGCAGATTTTTCTGCTAAGCCGTGATGAGCGCCTGCAATCAGCGGCTATTGCAAAACAGTTGTCCCTATCCGATCAGAGTGTGCGCAACCAAATCAGCGCAGCTATCCACCGGCTCCGGAGCCGGGTGGGCGATCTTCTTTCCATCTGACTTTTTTTTATTCCCTCTAGGTACAAATGCCATTTTGATCCGACTCTACTATCTATATGGCGGATAATTCTTTATTTAGCCCGGAAGAGATCCAGGCATTATTGTTAAAGTACGATCGAAAGGAGTGCACGGCTGAAGAGCTGGCGCAAATCATGTCGTGGTATGAACAATTGGATCTTTCTGAAGCAGGTCAGGCGCCCGTACCCGGTACTGTAGCCGCAATACAGGCCAGGGATGCGCTATGGCAGGTGATTGATAAAGAACTGCAACGGGTAGAAACGACGCGGGTTGTTCGTCTCCCTTTTTACAAACGATCCAGGGCGGTGGCCGCCGCCGCGGTGTTGCTCTTATTGGGAACTGCTGCATGGTGGCTATTTTGGCCGGCAGCTTCCCGGGAGTTAGTAGCGCATAATGGGAACCTGGTGCATACGCAGTTGGAAGATGGTACAAAAGTATGGCTGAATGCCGGTAGCCGGCTTACGTATCAATCGCTGTCCCAATCGCGGACACGGGAAGTAACCCTTGAGGGAGAAGCTTATTTTGACGTGGCCAAAGATGAACAACGTCCGTTTATTATTCATACTAATCTGGCAGATGTAAAAGTATTGGGTACTGCATTTAATGTGCGGGCCTACAAAACCGATAGTATCACAGAAATGTTGCTGGTAAGTGGTTCTATTGCCGTTACCGTCAAAAAAGAGGGGCGGGAAATACTGCTTCGGGAGCCAAGGCAAAAAGTAACCGTCAGGCAGCCAGCTGTAGCCATACCTGGCAAGGAAACGGTGCAGATCAGTCAGGCTTTCCCTTCACCTGATGTGGACAGTGTGATCACAGAAACGCTATGGCGTAGCAATAAACTGGTATTTAATCATGAAACATTTGGAGAAGTAGCCTCCCGGATAGAACGATGCTACAATGTGAAAATACATTTCAGAGATGAAAAGGCAAAGCAGTTAAGGTTTACGGCCGTTTTCGATAAGGAAACAATTGGTCAAACTATGTCAGCATTACGTATGTCTGCCCCATTCCAATATTATATCAGTGACAATGAAATTTTTATCAACCAATAAACAACACGCATGAAAAGACCAACTTAGCCACCAATCATTTTGTGAAAAAGGGAAATGCGCTAACATTTCCCCCGAAAACTGACCAACAATTGCAGGCACCGTGTGTAAAGCGGGTACCTGTTTTTTTACTTATTGATCAAAATCAAAGATATGAAAAAAGATGAGAGTTTTTTTCACTGGGGAAGATATGTCCCTATAGTTCCGAAACAAGCATTCTTTGTTATGAA
>NZ_DATCVJ010000938.1:0-7197 GCF_036566945.1 Chitinophaga sp.
TGGGTAATGGAAAAATCACTTTAAGTAAACTAGCCGCAGGTGTTATCCCTACGAGCTTACCGCCTAATGGTCCTGCCGGGGGTGATTTATCCGGGACTTATCCTAACCCTACGGTGATAAAAATTCAATCGGTGCCTGTATCTGCTGTAGCCCCGGTAAATGGGCAGGGTCTTATTTTCGACGGCACTAACTGGACACCCACTGCAGCTACCGGTGATAACCTTGGCAATCATACAGCTACCAAAGACATTGTACTACATGGCCACAAACTGGCCAATCAGGCAGACGGCAATGCCGGGATTGCCATATCGGATAGTGGGGCGGTTACTTTCAACACCATTTATAATTTTTCGGGGACTTTGCGCAAACAGGCCATATTCAGTGTGGATACCACGGGTGGTATGTTTTTATTGGGAGAGTTGGGCGCTGGTAATATTCCCATCTCCGGAAAAGGAAACCGGATGATGTGGTATCCTTTTAAATCAGGTTTCAGGGCTGGTGCTGCTGAAACAATAGAGTGGGATGACAGCCAGTTTGGTTTTTATTCCACGGCGGTGGGACATTCTGTTGTAGCGAGTGGTTACGGCACTTTTGCAGCAGGGGAGCAATGTGTTGCCTCCGGTACATCGGCAATGTCTTTAGGAAACGGGAATAACTCATCTGGTACTGTTTCCATGTCGTTAGGCGCCAGTTGCCAGGCGAATGGATTTGCCTCTCTTGCTATGGGATTTACCTGTACGGCCACCGGCCAGGGTTCAGTAGCAATTGGGTACAGAACTACTTCCAGTGGGGATTACAGCGTTGCCCTGGGACACAGAGCCAGTAGTAATGGTCATAGTGGTTGTATGGTGTTAGGAGATGAGTCAGTTACAGATGTTGTTAGAAATAATGCGGATAACCAATTTGTATCCAGATACGCCGGTGGATATATACTTTATACCAAAGGCACCGTTGGCGGAGTGGCCACGACGGGAGCTGTTTTACTTCCCAATGCTTCCTCCTGGAGCATCGTATCAGATTCTACCAAAAAAGAAAATTTCGAAAAAGCAGATGGAGAAAATTTCCTGGACAAACTGCGGCAATTACAGCTGGGGTCCTGGAATTACAAAGGCACACCCGTGGCTGAATACCGTCATTACGGCGCATTTGCACAGGAAATATTTGCCTCCTTCGGGCGGGATAAACTGGGACGTATTGGCTGCGACACGCTTATTAACAGCGGGGATATGGATGGCATTATGCTGATTATGTTACAGGCGTTGAACAAACGTTGCGAAGCCCTGATGGCCAATAATGCACAACTAAAAAACGAGTTGCTTCAATTAGCACGTATCGAAGAAGAAAACCGAAAACTGAAATCATCTCTCGAAAATATACAAGCGCTTATGACAAGATTACAGGCCATAGAAACATCGCTACAACTGATCAAACAGGAAAAAGAAAAAACAGCTATCACCAACAGGTAACCACTATTCATTTATGTATCTATAATTCTCAATCATATGAAATCACTGCTCATAATTTTATTCCTTCTCACTACAGGAATGTTATCATCAACAAATGCACAGATCCAGTCAAAGCCAAAGACAGAAGCCATGAATGATGGCCGTAATCCGCTGGAATTTATGTTCCCTGATTTACAGCGGGACCTGGCAAATCTGCAAGTTAAAGAGGTAAAGCCCCAGCCTGACAAGGCAATCATCTCTGCTCCTGTTGAAAACCGGCTTTTTACCAATTATAAAGCTCCGGCAGGTCAAAATAAGGCGGCCGCACGGACCTTTAAATCCGGTGCTACCCCAATTCCTATGGCTTCCGATGTATCGGCTACGGACGCGATGAATAAATTAAAAGCCGCTCAGGCAGCACAACCGGTAAAACCATTTGTGAGCCCCACTCAGGGTAGCGAAGTCAATAACACTCCTGTAAAGAAAAAAAGCTAGGCCCGCTGTAAACAACTAAAATGATTATTATGAAAAAGATATTCTACCTGTCAATCATACTCTTAGCGGTATCGTTTCAATATGTGCGGGCTCAGAGCGGGCTTGCAGGAACTAACTACCAGGCTGTAGCACGTAATGCGAATGGTACTGTTCTCAGCAATCAATCGCTGACGGTACGTTTTTCTATACTCGGTGGTTCTGCGGCAGGTCCTGTGCAATACCAGGAAACACATAATGCCACCACTAATAGTTTGGGCTTATTTACTTTACAAATAGGAAAAGGTACTCCATTGACAGGTACCTATAGCACTGTGCCATGGGCCAATGCCAATCAATATCTGAAAGTGGAGGTTTCCATTAACGGCAACAATTTCAGCGAACTGGGTACTTCACAATTAATGAGTGTGCCTTACGCCTTATTTGCGGCCAACGGGACGGCTGGTCCGGCAGGACCTGCAGGTGCCAAAGGCGATCCTGGTGCGGTTGGACCAGCGGGGCCTATAGGAGCTACCGGCCCCATTGGCGCAGTAGGACCTGCAGGTGCCAAAGGTGATCCTGGTGCAGTAGGACCAATTGGGCCTATAGGGCCTGTTGGCGCTATTGGCCCGGTGGGACCCGCAGGTCCGGCGGGAATACAAGGCATCAAAGGAGACCCCGGAGCTGTTGGACCGGCGGGTGCAATGGGACCAGCGGGACCAGCAGGCATACAAGGCGTCAAAGGAGACCCTGGAGTGGCTGGACCGGCGGGGGTGGCAGGAGCGGTGGGACCAGCAGGGCCGGCGGGAATACAGGGCGCTAAAGGCGATCCCGGGGTAGCTGGACCAGCCGGAGTAGCAGGACCAGTTGGACCAGCAGGTCCGGCGGGAATACAGGGCGCTAAAGGCGATCCTGGGGTAGCTGGACCAGCCGGGGTGGCAGGACCAGTTGGACCAGCAGGTCCGGCGGGAATACAGGGTGCTAAAGGCGATCCTGGAGTAGCAGGACCAGCGGGTATACCCGGTCCGATAGGACCAGCAGGTCCGCAAGGTATTCCCGGTATTCCCGGGGATATCAACGGGGTTGCTGCGGGAGGAGATTTATCCGGTACCTATCCCAATCCGCTGATTGGAAATGGAAAAGTTACACTGGCTAAAATAGCCGCTGGCGTTATACCCACCACCTTACCTCCTAACGGCCCTGCCGGCGGAGATTTGAGTGGTAATTATCCAGCGCCTGTAGTAGCCGGATTACAGGGAAAACCTGTTAGTAATGTAGCGCCACTGGCCAACCAGATACTAAAATTTGATGGCGCACAATGGCTGGCAACTGCTGCACCGGGAGGTGGGCTCACCCTTCCTTTTGTGGCCACAGAAAATAATGCGGCTACTTTATTCAGCATCACTAATAATGGAGATGGCACTTCGATTGAAGGCATCAGTAATTCTCTTAATGCTTCTATTACTCCGGTACGTGGTATCGTTAGTGCTGCTTCTCCGGGTGGCTTTTCTAGTGCAGTCAGAGGTATCAATAGCGGCACCGGTGGTTTGGGGATAGGTGTATGGGGATCGCAGGCTGGCTCTGGCTGGGGTGTTTACGGTGTTACGCCCAATGGACTTGGTGTGTATGGTAACTCCAGTGCAGGGGGAACTGGTTTATATGGTAACAGCAATACCGGCAATGGCTTAATTGCCACCAGTAACAATGGAGTAGCGGCAAACGTTTCGATCTTTAATAATGCGAATAACAACGATGCGCTCACTACGAGTACTTTAGGCAATGGTTCAGCGATTACTGCCACTGCCAGCGGCAACGGATATGGCGTTAATGCCAGTAGCGCAGGTAACACAGGTGTACAAGGTAGTACAGCCGTACAAACAGCTGCTGGTGTGATAGGTAATAACAACGGTGCCGGAGAAGCGGTAGTGGGTCGGACGATTTCGGATATTGCCGGCGCTGTAGTGGGACGCAACGATGGTGGAGGTTACGGCGTACGTGGCTTTATATCCACCAATACTACCGGTACAGCTATCGGTGTATTTGGCCAGATTGGGCTAAATGGTAGCACGGGCGCTTCCGGACGTTTTGAAAACAACAATGCCACTAACACCGTTGATAACATGACCGCCTATACCGTAGGCAATGGAGACCCGGGTGCTCCGGGTGAAGGAGCTGCGGGAGCTTTTGAGGTAAACAATACCAACTCTGTAGCGCCGGCTGTTAAAGCTAAAGTCAACACGATATTTGGCAACTTTGGTGCTGCGGGTGTTTTCTCTGAATCAGCCGGTACTGGTGGTTTTGCGGGATTATTTTACACTTCCAACGTTTCCGGTAATGGCAGTACCCTGGTATCCATTAATAACGGTAATGGTAATGCCATTGTGGCCAATGTAAAAAAGAACGGTAATGCCATAGAAGGTAATGTAAACGGCACCGGTAAAGCTGTCTACGGCTGGGTTCCCACCTTCAGTACCGGACAGGCAGCTGATTTTGAGAATTTCAACGATGCGAATACCAACAACGTTGTCACCGCTAAAACAGTAGGCAATGGTACTGCGGGATATTTTGAGGTGAACACCGTTCTTGGTACTTCTCCTGCGGTACATGGCAAGGTGAATTCACAGTTTTCCAACTTCGGTACAGCGGGTGTATATGGCGAAAATGCCGGTACCGGCGGATTTGGCGGATTGTTTTATTCTTCCAACGTGGCTGGCAACGGCCCTGCACTGGTAGCTATTGCAAAGGGTAATGGTAATGGTATCACTGCCAATGCCGCGAACCTGGGAGACGGAGTAGAGAGTACGGTCAATGGAACGGGTAATGCTATTTATGGCTGGGTGCCTAATTTTGGTACTGGCCGTGCCGCCAGATTTGTCAATTTTAACAACGCCAATACAACCGATGTATTACGGGTAGAAACACACAGTAGTGGCAATCTTGCCGTATTCAGAAGCGGCGACCCAACTCCTGTAAATGTGGCCCGCATCAACGCTGCGGGACGTGGTTTCTTTAATGGCGGTACTCAAACCGGCGGGGCGGATTTGGCGGAATCATTTGCGGTGTCGGGCGAACGTGCTACCTACGAGGCCGGGGATGTACTGGTGATTGCAACACATGCCGACCGTATGGTGGAAAAATCAGCTGAGCCCTACTCTTCGCTGGTAGCGGGTGTATTTGCCACCAAACCGGGTGTATTGCTGACGGAGCATGATATAGAAGCGGATCTTTCAACAGAGGTTCCGATGGGTGTGGTAGGGGTTATTCCTACTAAAGTATGTAATGAAAACGGTGTTATTCGCCGGGGTGATTTGCTGGTAACTTCCAGTAAAGCCGGTTATGCGATGAAAGCGGATGTGGATAAAGTGAAACCTGGACAGGTGATTGGAAAGGCGTTACAAGCATTTGACGGGGAAGCGGGCAAGATTCAGGTGTTGGTAAATGTGAAGTAACCCTTTCTCTTAGATATTTTTCAATTGACAGGCATCCGTTATGGGTGCCTGTTTTTTGTGGGGTAATGGCGGTGGGGTATAAACACAAAAAGGCAAACAGCTCCAAAGGAACTGTTTGCCGAATATATTGAGTTGCCTGTTAAGGCTATAACTAGATTCTGAAGTGAGAGAAAGCTTTGTTCGCTTCTGCCATACGATGTGTATCTTCTTTCTTCTTGAACGCTGCGCCTTCACCTTTGCTTGCTGCTACGATTTCATTCGCCAGCTTGTCAGCCATGCTCTTACCGTTTCTTTCGCCGGCAAAGCGTACTAACCATTTGATGCTCAGGGAGATCTTTCTATCAGGACGAACTTCCGCAGGAATCTGGAAGGTAGCACCACCAATACGACGGCTTCTAACTTCTACACCAGGAGTAACATTAGTTAATGCTTTTCTCCAAACCTCGTAACCGTTTTCACCGGTCATTTGGCTTACCTTATCCACAGCATCGTAGAAAATTTTATAGGCAATGCTCTTTTTTCCTTGTTCCATAACGTTATTAACAAAGCGGGTTACCAGCTTGTCATTAAACCTAGGATCTGGAGCCAGAGGCAATTTCTTTGCAGCTTGCTTTCTCATTTATTGAAAATTACGACTATTTATAATTGTTATTTCTTAGCCTTTTCCTTTTTAGTACCATATTTGGAACGGCTCTGCTTTCTGTCTTTCACACCTGCAGTATCCAAAGAACCGCGAACGATGTGGTAACGAACACCTGGTAAATCTTTTACCCTTCCACCACGGATCAGTACGATAGAGTGCTCCTGCAAGTTGTGACCTTCACCAGGGATATAGGCAATCACCTCAACTTTATTGGTTAAACGCACTTTCGCTACTTTACGCAGAGCGGAGTTCGGTTTCTTAGGCGTGGTAGTGTATACACGAGTACAAACGCCACGACGCTGAGGGCAGCTATCTAATGCCCTGGACTTAGACTTAGCCCGGATAATTTCTCTTCCTTTTCTTACTAATTGTTGTATAGTAGGCATTCTTTACCTAGTTTTTTTATGTCGGTTTACAATGACATCCAAATTCCCCACAAAGGGATTTTGGGACGGCAAAGGTAAAACTATATGTGTGAATAACAAAATTGTTTCGAAAATATTTTTACCGGGATGATCTTCTGTATAAACAGGGAAAGGTCTTATTATTCTGGTAGCAGCTCAGGATTACCAAAAACCGGATTGCAAAGGTATGATTTCCGTTAGAAACAACCATAAAAAAAATATTGGATTTTTGACGGGGCGGAAAGCTTAAAGCAGAAAGCAAAAAGCGATTGAAGCGGAGGACTATCCGGGACAATAGCTTTTTGCTTTCTGCTTTAAGCTTTCCGCTCTTTCTATATTATTTACGGTCGATGATATAATTCCAATGGCGGGTATCTGTAGCCCGTCCCGTGCGGATATCATCCAAACGGTGGATTACTTCTGCCCCGATTTCGTATTTGGTGGTATCCAGTTTGATCTGTGTATCGAGGTAGTCCAGCTGTTCTACATAGGCTACACTGGAAGCTGTACCGGTTCCAAATATTTCTCTAAGGGTACCATTTTTATAGGCGGCCACTACTTCATCAATAGAAATAGGTCTTTCTTCCACTTTTAGGCCCATATCGGAGAGTACATCCATTACACTGGCCCTGGTTACCCCTTCGAGGATAGTTCCCTGTGTGAGGTCTGGTGTGATGGCAGTATTGCCTATGATGGCAAAAACGTTCATGGTACCGCATTCCTGGAGGTATTTGTGTTCATATCCATCTACCCATAATATCTGATCATACCCCTGTTTCTTCGCC
>NZ_DATCVJ010000939.1:0-7134 GCF_036566945.1 Chitinophaga sp.
ATTGTTACCTCCTCTTCCCAAACATTCTCTTGCTTCCCCGCGGGAAAAATGATATATTAGCGATATTCATAGATCCGGAAACTGGCATCTGACACATATGTGCGGTGATTTCTCATGGCCATAAATGTACAACACACGAACCTTAAATCGATATTTACTGTATGCATCTACCATCATTGATCATTGACCTGGCATTAATATTAGGAGCGGCGGGCGTTATTACTTTACTATTCAGACGGCTGAAACAGCCGATGGTGCTAGGGTATATCATTGCGGGATTTTTAGTGGGTCCGAACTTTCATTTATTCCCTACCATCGCAGATGCTACGGGAATAAAAACATGGTCCGAGATCGGCGTAATATTCCTTTTGTTTTCATTGGGACTGGAATTCAGTTTCAAAAAATTGATGCGCGTAGGAGGCACCGCCACCATCACCGCATTTGTAGAAATAGCCTGTATAACAGTGGCCGGTTATTTTACCGGGCAACTGATGGGCTGGGGTTTCATGGACAGTCTATTCCTCGGCGGCTTACTCGCCAGTTCCTCTACCACCATTATTATCCGTGCATTTGAAGAATTAGGGATCAAGAAAAAGTCCTTTACCAAAATCGTATTCGGTGTATTAGTGATAGAAGATATTGTGGTGATCCTCATGATGGTACTGTTATCCACCATGGCCGTGAGCCGGGAGTTTGAAGGCACGGAGATGTTGTTTACCATCGCCAAACTCATGTTCTTTCTCGCCATCTGGTTTCTGGCAGGCATCTTCCTGCTGCCTACTTTTCTCCGGAAAATGGATAAGTACATGAACGGTGAAACCCTGCTGATACTGAGTATAGCCCTCTGTTTGGGCATGGTGATACTGGCCACCAAAGTTGGTTTCTCTGCAGAACTGGGTGCATTCATCATGGGTTCTATCATTGCAGAAACTACTTCTTCCGAAAAAGTAGAACACCTGATACAACCGGTAAAAGATTTATTCGGCGCCATCTTTTTTGTATCCGTGGGCATGCTCATTAACCCGGAAATGATTGTAGAATATAAGTGGCCGGTGTTATGGATCACGTTATTAACCTTAACCGGTAAATTTTTAAGTACCACCATCGGCGCATTGTTATCCGGGCAACCGCTGAAACAGGCCGTACAGGTAGGTATGAGCATGGCGCAGGTAGGCGAATTTGCGTTCATCATTGCCACGCTGGGGGTAACCCTGGGTGTGACCAGCGAGTTCCTGTTCCCCGTAGCAGTGGGCGTTTCAGCCATCACCACCTTTACCACGCCTTACATGATTAAGTTTTCCGTGCCGTTGTACAACTGGCTGGAAAAAATTATTCCGGCACGCTGGTTAAATTCCCTGAACCGCTATAGTGCCAGTTCCCAAACCTTACAGGCGGAAAGCGACTGGCGCATTGTACTGCGCAGCTATGTAAAAGTAATTGTACTGAACAGTGTGATCATGCTGGCCATCATCCTGCTGAACACCTATTACATCGGGCCATTCGTCATCAAATATCTCAACAATACCTTCGGCGCCAAGCTGCTTTGTGTGGTCATCGGCATTGCGATGATGTCGCCATTTATCTGGGCACTGATGGTACAAAAAATCTCCAGCATCTCATACAAGGCGCTGTGGCTGGATTCCAAATACAATCATGGCCCGCTGGTCGTGGTGGAAGTAGTACGTAACATCGTAGCCGTGCTGCTGGTAGGTTTCCTCGTAAACCAATACTTTCCTTTCTGGCAGGCATTATTGGGCACCGCCATCGTATTAGCCTGTGTATTGCTGGTGCTTCGTTCGCAACTACAGAAATACTATCACCGTATTGAACGCCGCTTCCTCGCCAATCTGAATGCAAGGGAAAATGCGGATGCAGCAGCCCATAAAGCCGCCGCGGCAGACCTCCTGCCCTGGGATGCACAGGTATCTGAAATAGAAATAGATCCCTGGTCCAGTCTTGTAGACAGGCCACTCGTAGAACTACAGCTCCGTGAACAATATGGCATCAATGTGGGCGCTATCAAAAGAGGGAATGTCACCATTTATGCCCCAACCCGCGACGAAAAATTATTCCCGCATGATATCCTCACCGCCATTGGCACGGAAGCACAACTGGAAGAATTTAACCGCGTGGTAAATACCCTGAATGTTCACCGGAGTGATGATGTGGCAGATGAAAATATCGGCTTAACCAGCCTGGTGGTAGATGAACACAACGGCCTCAAAGGACAAACCATCCGCGATTCGGGCATACGGGAAAAAACAAAAGCCCTGGTAGTGGGCATTGCCCGCGGTGGTGAAAAAATCCTGAACCCGGCCTCTGAAATGGTGTTTGAATGGGAAGATGTGGTTTGGCTGGTAGGCAACCGGAAAAAGATCATGGAATTTTCGCGGAATAAAGCTTAAAGCGATTTTTTGTCTTTGTTCAGGATGATACTGATTTAGATGATTTTCCAGATTTTTACTTTTTTGATTTTATAGATTTTAAAAAGATTTGGGAAGATGAAAGCGGGCATGTACTTATATCTTCCCTAATCTTTTTAAAATCATTTTATAATCCCCAAAATAAAATCCTGAAAATCATCTAAATCAGTATAATCCTGAACAAAGACAAAAAATCGCGCTAAGCCTTTTGCAAAAACGCCCTCAGCACATACTGCAAAATACCGCCATGACGGTAGTACTCTATTTCTATCAAAGAATTCAGTTTGCATTTTACCTGAAACACCACCGGATCGCCCGATGCCGGTGTAGCCGTTACCGTTAGTATTTTACCCGGCGTGAGATCAGCAGATACACCCATGATGGTAAAGGCTTCGGTACCTGACAGCTGCAGCGACGCGGCATTTTCACCCTCCATATATTGCAGCGGTAGCACACCCATACCTACCAGGTTGCTGCGGTGAATACGTTCATAGCTTTCTGCAATCACGGCCTTTACACCCAGGAGATTAGTGCCCTTGGCGGCCCAGTCGCGGGAAGAACCGCTGCCATACTCTTTACCCGCCAGTATGATTAATGGCACCTTAGTGGCGGCATACTGCACGGCAGCATCGTAAATGGGCAGCACTACGCCCGAAGGGATGATCGTGGTAAATCCGCCTTCTTTAGGCGATAATTCATTTTTAATACGCACATTGGCAAAAGTACCCCGTATCATTACTTCATGATTCCCTCTGCGGGAACCGTAGGAGTTAAACAAACGGGGATCAATACCACGATCCAACAGGTATTTGCCTGCTGGGGTCTCTGCCTTGAAAGAACCGGCGGGAGAAATATGATCGGTGGTCACGGAATCACCCAGCTTCAGCAATACGCGGGCATCTTTGATATCTTCCAGCGGCGCCGGATCTTCCGGCAGCCCATTAAAAAATGGCGCTTCCCGGATATAGGTAGAATCGTTGCTCCAATGATAATCTTTTCCGGACGGTGCCAACAATCCACGCCACTGCTCATCCCCATCAAATATTACCTTGTATATTTTTTCAAAATCTTCCTGTTTCACTGCTGCAGCTACGGCTTCATTGATCTCTTCCTGGGTAGGCCAGATATCGCGCAGGTATACTGGTTCTCCATTGGGATCATAGCCCAGTGGGGCCGTCAGCATATCTACATCTATCCTTCCGGCAATGGCGTAGGCCACTACCAGCAGCGGCGACGCGAGGAAATTCATTTTCACCTGCGGATGCACACGTGCTTCAAAGTTACGGTTGCCAGATAGTACCGAGGCGACCACCAGGTTGCCTTTATCCACTGCTTCTGCAATGGCCGGCGGCAAAGGCCCACTGTTACCAATACACGAAGTACAGCCATATCCAACCGTATGAAAACGCAAAGCTTCCAGCTCTGTTAATAACCCGGCACGTTTCAGGTATTCAGTTACCACGCGGGAGCCGGGCGCCAGGCTGGTCTTTACCCAGGGCTTTACATTCAACCCACGGCTAATAGCTTTCTTCGCCACCAGTCCGGCACCGATCATTACACTGGGGTTGGAGGTATTGGTACAACTGGTGATAGCAGCAATAGTGATAGCGCCATCACTTAGCACATATTCTTCATTTTTTAATTTAATACGGACAGACTTGAAGGAGTCCAGTTCTACCGCCACGTCTTCGGAAGACTTTTGTATTTCATAGGTAAACGCGGTACCGGAACCACCTTCTGCCAACCATGCAGTATCGCGGCGCTTTCCTTCCGGCGTATACATACGCTTGAACTCTTTATTCAGCAGCGTTTCAAATTCATTGTGCAGATCTCTCACCAGGATACGGTCCTGCGGACGCTTAGGCCCCGCTACAGCCGATTGTATCCCACCCAGGTCTACTTCCAGTATATCCGTATACGTGATTTCTTCATTTCCATGCCGCCACAACATATTTTCCTTGCAATACGATTCTACCTGCGCAATTTGTTCCGGAGGACGATTGGTACGGTGCATGTACTGCAACGTTTGATGATCTATCGGGAAATAGGTAACAGTGCAACCAAATTCCGGCGACATATTGGAAATGGTAGCCCTGTCCGGTACCGACAAATGATCCAACCCATCGCCAAATACTTCCACGAATTTATCTACCACCCCGTATTTGCGCAACAACTGCGTAATGGCGAGTACCATATCGGTAGCGGTCACCCCTTCGGTGAGACGACCGGTCAACTTTAATCCAATCACCTGTGGACAGGAAAAATAAATGGGCTGCCCCAGGATAGCTGCTTCTGCTTCTATCCCACCAACACCCCAGCCTAATACCCCAATGCCATTCACCATAGGTGTATGTGAATCTGTTCCTACCAACGTATCGGGAAACAGCCAGCCATCGCGGTTAATAACGCCTTTGGCCAGGTATTCGAGGTTTACCTGGTGGCAAATACCCATGCCCGGAGGCACTACCGTAAAATTATCAAATGCCTGTTGCGCCCATTTGAGCAGCTGATACCGCTCTTTGTTGCGCTCATATTCATAGGCCACATTTTTTGTATAGGAATAATCCGTACCGAAGAAGTCTACCTGCACCGAGTGATCTACCACCAGGTCCACCGGTATGGCCGGATTAATTTTAGCGCCCTCTTTCCCTTTCCGGATCACCTCCGCACGAATGGAGGCAATATCCACCACGGCGGCTACTCCTGTGAAATCCTGCATCAGCACACGGGCCGGCTTAAAAGGTATTTCCTTGTCTATCCCCGCAGGGTCCCAGTTCACCAGCGTTTCCAGGTGTTCATCTGTAATGGCGAAATTATCGTGATTCCTTAATACATTTTCTAATAAGATCCTGATGGAAAAAGGCAGACGGGAAATTTGTCTTCCTTCCTTTTCCAGCTTGCTGAGTGATGCGATACGAGGCTCCATAATAAATGATTAGTTGACAACAATAAGGAAACAATGACTCAAACGATTTGTTTACGAATATACCTTATTATGAACCTTTTAGATCGTTTTAATATTAAAATAACCCTGCAATGCCTACGCACCCGCAGTTCCTAGCTTTATCCTAAATACCCCTCAAAATGACTCAGCAACTGAAAGTCCCCTCGACTTCCCGCCTCGTGCTGGAAGCAGCCATGCAACTCTATACAACTCCACTTCAACAGCGTTATATTGAGTCCATCGATTTTAGTGAAACCAGCCGTATCTTTTATGAACTGAAACGGTATTATCCGTTGGTCATAGATACCATCTGTTTCCGCAAACAAAGTATCCGGGCCATGTTGCGGGAAAGGATTACCCAGGCGCCGGGGCAACAGGTGATTCTGCTGGGCGCAGGACTGGACCCGCTTTCTTTATATCTCCTCGAAAATTACCGGGAACAAATCAGCAGGATTATAGAAATAGATAACGGATACATTGAAGAAAAGCAGCGGCTCTATGCCGCCATTATCCCCGAAGAACCATTGATCCGCTTTTCAAGATGCGATGTAACAGATACCGTTTTACTCCGGAGTAAACTCCTGGAAAATGGCTACCGGGAAGATCTTCCCGCCATCATTGTTTTTGAAGGGGTGATTCATTATGTCAGCAATGAAGCTTTTATCAATACCATGAAACTGTTTAAAACGCCGAATAAACAGCACCTGGTAATGCTCGATTATACCTTATCACCCGAAGATGTACCCACCACCTTTCTGCCTTATCATGAAGGAGTGCTGAGAATGCTGGAAACATATGTTGGCGCCCCATTAAATGTTAACAGCCACGCGGACATGGCCGGTATTATCTATCAGCTGGATGCTGCCCTGGAAAATCTGGAGCCTATGTGTGAAACAGAAAGAAAAATTACCGGATACAATAAACTATTTCATGCACCCGGCGAAGGCATTATAGAAATGCTGAGCTTTAGTTTATGAGCTTTTAGCTATTAGCTTTTAGCTTTTAGGAAATGCAGCGGAGATTATATTATGCTGATCTTCGCTGCATTTCCTAAAAGCTAAAAGCTAATAGCTAAAAGCTATTCCACCAATGATCCTGTGGATAATGCTCACCTACTATTACCGGCTCTCCTATCCGGGGAGTGGTAATAGCCAACCCCCTTTGTGCAGCGCTGGCGGTAACGCGGATGGCGGGTTCATTCCAAGGGTGATTGGCAAGCGTAAATTTAGCCCAGTGTACCGGCAACAACACTTTGGCCTGCAGGTCTATGGCTGCCTGCACGGTGTCTTCCGGCTTCATATGAATAAAAGGCCAGTTATCATTGTATTGTCCACATTCCAGTATCACGAGGTCAAAAGGACCATATTTATCGCCTATTGCTTTGAAGTGAGTATCATAGCCGGAATCACCTCCCAGGAAAAGCTGGTATCCGAATATCTGCAATACAAAAGAGGACCAAAGACTGCCACCTCTTTTAAATCCACGACCGGAAAAATGCCGTGCAGGCGTTGCCGTTAGGCGAATATCTTTTGCCACTTCCTGGGTTTCCCACCAGTCCATTTCCGTGATATTATTTCCCCGCATCAGGCAGGACTGCAAATCCTTACCTACGCCCAGTGAAGTATAAATAATTTTGGTATGTGGTTTTAACAATGACAGTGTTTTTTTATCGAGATGATCATAGTGATTATGTGTAATAATCATCAGATCTATTTCCGGCATATCTGCAGGCGTATAGGCGTTTGCGCCCGGGAAAGCCTTGATCAT
>NZ_DATCVJ010000940.1:0-4859 GCF_036566945.1 Chitinophaga sp.
CAGAACCCTGAAAGCAGGTATGAGCACACTGGATGTAGACGCCATTGCAGATAAGTTCATCGTGGAAAATGGTGGAACTCCTTCTTTCAAAAATTACAAAGGTTTCCCAAATGCCTGCTGCATTTCTGTGAATGAAGAAGTAGTGCATGGTATTCCTAATAAGTATGTGCTGAAAGACGGTGATATTCTTACTGTTGACGTTGGGGTTTACATGAATGGATATCATTCTGATAGTGCTTATACTTTTGCTATTGGTAATGTACCTGAAAATGTACTCCGGTTGATGACAGCTACCAAAGCGTCTCTTTACAAAGGCATTGAAAAAGCCATTGTAGGAAATAGAGTAGGTGACATCTCCTATGCGATACAGGAGTATACCGAAAAAGAGCGTGGTTACGGCGTTGTAAGAGAATTGGTGGGACATGGCCTTGGCCGCAATCTCCACGAGGATCCACAGGTGCCTAACTATGGTAAAAGAGGAAGCGGTCCGGTAATGAAAGAAGGTTTGGTGATTGCCATTGAGCCGATGATCAACCTCCGCTCCAAAGATGTTGAATACCTGGAAGATGGTTGGACCGTTGCCACCCGTGATGGTAGCCCTTCTGTTCACTTTGAACATACCGTGGCTGTAGGAAAAGGGAAAGCAGATGTGTTATCTACCTACGTGGACATAGAAAGAGAAGAGAAAAATAACCCTGAATTGAACTCAAATTACTAGTTTGAGCGTTTGGAAATGTCTAATATAAGAGGGGTTTTGGCGATAAATAAGACAGGTTTTAGTATAAAAACTGGCAATAATAATAATAATCACGGTAAATTTTTCTATTTCAAAAGATAAATGCTATCTTTGCAGTCCTAAAAATTTTTATGGCAAAACAGGCACTCATTAAACAGGATGGAATTATATTAGAAGCCTTGTCGAACGCTATGTTCCGTGTAAAATTGGAAAACGGGCATGAGATCCTGGCCACCATTTCTGGAAAAATGAGAATGCACTACATCCGCATTCTGCCAGGAGATAAGGTTGGCGTAGAGATGAGCCCATACGATTTGTCAAGAGGCCGTATAATTTTCAGATACAAATAGGACGGAACAGGGTAGAGGGGATTGAAAATACAATTTAATAAATATCATAACCTTTTATAAAGTATTAATCATGAAGGTAAGAGCTGCAATCAAAAAAAGAAGTGCGGATTGTAAAATAGTTCGTAGAAAAGGTGTTTTGTTGGTAATCAACAAAAAGAATCCTCGTTTTAAACAACGCCAGGGTTAATCGATTCCCCTAACGGAATTTGATTTTTTAATCAGAATCATAAAATCTAAAATAGAAATATGGCACGTATAGCCGGTATAGATCTTCCTAAAAATAAAAGAGGAGAAATTGGCCTCACCTATATCTTTGGTATAGGCCGTTCTACCGCCCAATATATCCTGAACAAGGCGGAAATTGATTTCAATAAAAAAGTGCGGGATTGGAATGACGATGAACAAGCTGCCATCCGTAACGTTATCAACGGTGAGTTTAAGGTAGAGGGTCAACTGCGTTCTGAAGTACAAATGAATATCAAGCGTCTGCTGGATATCGCTTGCTACCGCGGTCTGCGTCACAGGAAAGGCTTACCGGTAAGAGGTCAGCGTACACGTACCAACAGCCGTACCCGTAAAGGTAAACGTAAGACAGTGGCTGGTAAGAAAAAAGCAACTAAGAAATAATAAATAAAATCCCAGGTTGAAATCCCACATTCCGAATCAGAGGGGTTTCAATGACCGTGAGTCGTGTAAATTTGGGATCTGGAATTTCATATTTGGAATTTAAATCATTATGGCAAAAGCAAATAATACAAAAACTGCTGCTAATAAAAAGAGGGTAGTAAAAGTGGATAACTACGGAGACGTTCATATCTCCGCTAGCTTCAACAACATCATTGTTAGCATCACCAACAAGCATGGTCAGGTTATCTCCTGGTCTTCTGCTGGTAAAATGGGCTTCAGAGGTTCTAAAAAGAACACTCCATACGCAGCTCAGCTGGCTGCACAGGATGCTGCCAAAGTTGCTATGGACTCAGGTCTGAAAAGAGCAGATGTTTTTGTGAAAGGACCAGGAGCTGGTCGTGAAAGTGCTATCCGCGCTATCGCCAACTCTGGTATCGAAGTGAATATGATTAAAGACGTTACGCCTTTACCTCACAACGGTTGCCGTCCTCCTAAGAAGAGAAGAGTATAGTAATATATATTTACAATATCCAGATACCAGATTTCATTAGAAGTTTGGTATCTGGACGTTGTAATTTATTATTAGATAAATGGGTGTATGATCAGGTTTTCAGATTTTTTGAAGAGCATACATCATTAACTAAAAAATCTAAAGTATATTTAAAACATGGCAAGGTACACAGGACCAAAGACCAAAATTTCCAGAATTTTTGGTGAACCCATTCTCGGTAATGGTAAGTATTTAAGTAAGAACAGCAACCCTCCGGGTCAACATGGCGCAAACCGTAAACGCAAACAATTAGGCGAATACGCACTGCAGCTGAGAGAAAAACAAAAAGCCAAGTACACTTACGGTTTGCTGGAGCGTCAGTTCCGTAACCTGTTCGACGAAGCTACCCGTAGAAAAGGTGTTGCCGGTGAAGTATTGATCAAATTACTCGAAGCCCGTTTGGATAACACTGTGTTCCGTCTGGGTATCGCACCTTCCCGCCCTGCTGCACGTCAGCTGGTTTCTCACAAACACGTTACTGTTAACGGCGTTGTGGTTAACACTCCTTCTTTCCAACTGAAACCAGGAGATGTTATCAGCCTGAAAAATAAAACTGCAAACAATTCTGCATTAACCAGCGTTATTCGTGGAAAAAATCCAAAATTCAGCTGGTTGGATTGGAGCGAAAAAGAAATGAAAGGTATATTCATTGCTTATCCTGAGAGAGAGAGCGTTCCTGAGAATATCAAGGAGCAACTGATCGTAGAATTGTACTCTAAGTAATAAATAATTAGTCCATGGCCGAAGGTCATGGACTAACCTCATATTTAACAAATAAATCTATCACATCAATGGCAATTTTAAATTTCCAGAAACCTGATAAGATCGTATTGCAGAAGTCTACCGACTTTGAAGCTCAATTCGAATTCCGTCCATTAGAACCAGGTTATGCTGTGACAGTCGGTAATGCGTTACGTCGCGTACTGTTGTCTTCTTTGGAGGGCTATGCCATTGTGGGTATTAAAATTGAAGGAGCAGATCACGAGTTCGCTACACTGAAAGGTGTTACTGAAGACGTTACTGAGATCATTCTGAATCTGAAACAAGTTCGTTTCAAAAGGATCTCTGAGAGTGATGTAACGAACGAAAAGATCACGCTGTCTATCAAAGGTAAAACAGAATTCCGCGCAGACATGATCGAAAAAGCCACCAGTGCTTTCCAGATCATGAACCCTGAGCTGTTAATCTGCACCTTGGATCCTTCTGCCAAGCTGGATATCGAACTGACTATCGGTAAAGGCCGTGGTTATGTTCCAGCTGAGGAAAACAAACCCAAAGATGCAATATTTGGCTACATCGCGATCGACTCTATCTTTACGCCTATCAAAAACGTAAAGTACAGCATAGAAAATACACGTGTGGAGCAGAAAACTGACTATGAGAAACTCGTAATGGAGGTGATCACAGACGGTACTATCCACCCGGAAGAAGCAGTGAAACAAGCTTCCCGCATCCTGATTCAGCACCTGATGATCATTACTGATGAAAACATCAGCTTTGATACTAAAGACACTGAAAAAGAAGATGTAGTGGACGAACAAACACTGCAACTGCGTAAGATACTGAAAACACCACTGGAAGATCTCGATCTGAGCGTACGTGCATTCAACTGTCTGAAAGCAGCTAAAATCAATTCCCTCAGCGAACTGGTACAATACGAACAGGAAGAACTGATGAAGTTCAGAAACTTCGGCCAGAAATCACTCAGCGAAAT
Source organism: Chitinophaga sp. (assembly GCF_036566945.1). Taxonomy (GTDB): domain Bacteria; phylum Bacteroidota; class Bacteroidia; order Chitinophagales; family Chitinophagaceae; genus Chitinophaga. Next base: position 3,978 of record NZ_DATCVJ010000940.1, read on the forward strand.
TGAACAGGTATTAGGCGAAAGAGGTTTGCACTTCGGTATGGATCTGTCTAAACTGAAACTCGAAGAAGAATAGTAAAAAGCATTTAGCCTTTCATCCTTAGCTGCAAAGCAGAGGATCAAAGGCTAAAATTTTTTATATCAATCAGCTAATAGCCAACTGCTATCAGCTATGTCTAAACAATACCTTGCAATTCCTGACACGGTGTAAGGGTTAAAACAAAAATGTCATGCGTCACGGAGTTAAATTAAACAAATTAAGCAGAACTGCTTCCCACCGTAAAGCCCTGATGTCCAATCTGGCTTGCGAACTGATCAGCCACAAACGTATCAACACTACACTGGCAAAAGCGAAAGCCCTCCGCGTGTACGTTGAGCCGCTGCTGACAAGAGGCAAAAGCGATACTACCCACAACCGTAGAATCGTGTTCAGCTACCTGCAGGATAAAGAAGCTATCAAGGAACTGTTCAGCACGATCAGTGAGAAAATAGCAACCCGTCCTGGTGGTTACACCCGTATCATTAAACTGGGTAAACGTCATGGGGATAACGCAGAAGTTGCGATGATTGAACTGGTAGATTTCAACGAAATCTATGGTAAATCAGAAGAAAAAGCTGCTGCTAAGAAAACCCGTCGTGCCGGTGGTGCTAAGAAGAAAGCAGATGAAGCAACTGAAACTAAAGCTGCTGATACTGCAACAGAAGAAAAATCTGCTGAGTAATCTTATTTCAACGATACGAAAAAAGAGGATGTCATTATTCATGACATCCTCTTTCCGTTTTATGCCAATCGTACCATTTCTTTTATAACTGCAGTGACACCTGGCTTTGCCCATTTTTCCAATGCGACAGCTCATTTTCTGCAAAATCCCTTCCCACCGATGC
>NZ_DATCVJ010000941.1:0-2857 GCF_036566945.1 Chitinophaga sp.
GAAGAAATGAGAGTATCCGTATTGGATATAAATTCTTTCCAGTCCATCCGTATTATCGCTGGGCCAGAATTCGGTGAAGTATTTTAAGGCGCCGTAATCCGTACGACCACCACCGCCGGAGCAGAGCATGATGGGCAGATGTGGATATTTAGTCCTTACCCTGTCCAGCACTTTATACAAGCTCCGGGTATATTCTATGAAAAGATGTGATTGTTTTTCTTTCAGATAGGGAGACCAGGTATTGGTGAGCATGCGGTTGCAATCCCATTTTATATAAGCGATACCCGGGTTTTCTGACATTGTTTTATCAACTATTCCATACACGAAATCCTGTACAGCAGGGTTCGTAAGATCGAGAACCATTTGGTGGCGGTAATAATTTTCTGCTCGGTTGGGAAGGCGCAACACCCAATCAGGATGTTTGGTATAGAGCTCGCTCTTGGGATTTACCATTTCGGGCTCCAGCCAGATGCCGAATTTAACACCTTGTTTTTCGGCTTCCTGTACGAGGTATCCCAGGCCATGCGGGAGTTTGGTGGTATTGGGTTCCCAGTCGCCCAGACCTGCATTGTCGGCATTGCGGGGAAATTTATTGGCAAACCAGCCATCATCCAGCAGGAAGAGATCTACGCCTAATTTTTTTGCGCCGCCAAAAAGACTGGTAAGGCGTTGTTCGTTGAAGTCCATGCCTGTAGCTTCCCAGTTGTTTAGCAGGGTAAGACGCGGACCACGGCCATCCAGGACGCCGTAGTCAAGTGCCCAGCGGTTAAAATTACGACTGGCTTGTCCTTTTCCTTTTGTGGATAAGGTGAAGATGAATGCAGGCGTGGTGAATAGTTCACCTGGTTTCAGCGTATAGTCGCTGGCGTAGGGATTAATACCGGAGTTAATATGCAGGGTGTTATGTTCATCTACCTCAAAACCAAATTTGAAATTACCTGTCCAGGCCAGGGTGCCAGCCAGGACTTCGCCGCTTTCTTCTTCTGCAGGATGATTAAGAGCGAGGAGAAACAGTGGTGATTGGAGCATGTTGGCGCGGGTACCCAGTTTGCTGTCAAGTATTTTCATGCCGGCAGTCAGGTATTGTTCCTGCATGTTTACTTCTTTTGCCCAGTCGCCATGGAATTGGGTCAGCCAGTATTTATCTGCTTTCAGATGCAGCATGGAAGAGGCATAAGCGGTGACCAATACCGGCTTTTTCTCCGCATGTTTTATTTCTGTCCAGGCTTTAATGATATCCTCTTTGTAATACGCCTCAAAATGGAGGATAACGGTTACCGGATATACGGGATCTTTCAGCGTAATAGTGGTAGTGGTGATATCGTTTTCCTTTTGAGGGGCAGATTCGTGGGAAGCGTATTTCAGTTCCAGCGAAGGGTTACCATCATTGTGTACAATACGGATAGCAGGATCGAGGAGGCTTTCCATGCCGGCCGTAACATAGGCTTCCTGTTTGCCTTTGGCTGCGGTATCTGCGTTGGCCGGCTGCAATGCCTGACCGAAATATTGTTGCACCAGCCGCCCTTCCCGGTTAACGCCATATACCAGGCTGATATGGTGGGTAGTAACACGGATATTTATATTTTGCGCCGAAGCCCAGTGGGTCAGCATTACCAGGCCAATGGCCAGTATTTTCTTCATGTTAAAATATTTATTAACGAGGAATAAGCGTACAAAATACAAATAAAAAGAAGGGATGTATGACCTAAATTTAACCGGTTCTTATACTTTTTATACAAAATGCAGTCGTACAGAACTGGACAACAAATGTACGTTATCGGACAAAGGAATTATAATAATAAGACTCATTATCAATGCGTTACCTTGCGGCATTTTTTTAGCGGACACCAATATTCTATACACTTGTGTTATGATAAAAAACTACTTTCTGATTGCATGGAGAAATATTGTGAAGAACAGGTTTTTTTCGGTGGTAAATATTTGGGGATTATCAATAGGAATCACCTTTGTATTGTTAATAGGAGCGTATACATGGGGAGAGCTGCAGGTAAACCGGTTTGTTAGAAACAACGACCGGATTTTCCAGTTGAAAAGTAAATGGGCAAACCCTGAAACAGGTGTTGAATTTGCAACATTAGGACCGCTAACAAAATCATTGCAGGATAATTATCCGACGCTGATAGAAAAGGCGTATGCGCATGATGCTATCACTAGTGTGGTGTCTGTAGGAGATAAGCATTACCGGGAAGGGATACATCCCGGGGATTCCACTTTTTTGGATGTATTTAATTTTCCGGTAGCGTATGGTGATCCGCGTACGGCCATGGACAAGGCTAATGCGGTGGTGCTGACGGAGCGTAAAGCAAAGTTGTTTTTCGGAAAACCAGATGTAGTAGGGAAGTTGTTAAAGATACAATCGTTCGATGGCAGGAATGAAGATTTTGAGGTAACAGCGGTGATAAAGGATCTGCCGTTTAATACCATTACGGATTACAGCAAGCCTGGAAATGAAATATTTCTGGGGCCGGCAAGCCTCCGGTACTTTGGTCGTGAGTTTGGTTTCAACAGCTGGCAATCACCGAATATAGTTGGATATGTGTTGTTGAAGCCAGGCGTAAAACCGGAGCAATTAAAAGTACCGCTGGCCACGTTGATAAGGATAAATGCTTCTCCCGAAATACAAAAAACACTGGAGGTATATCCACTCGCGTTAAAGGACTGTTATATCAGTATGTATAAAGGACTCGCAGGAAAAATGATTACTATTTTTTCCTTTGTAGCGATGTTCATTTTGCTGATGGCGGTTATTAATTTCGTTAATATTTCTATCGGCAATTCATTAACCAGGCTAAAAGAAATTGGTGTAAGAAAAGCCATGGGAGGCAAGAAGCGGCAG
>NZ_DATCVJ010000942.1:0-1790 GCF_036566945.1 Chitinophaga sp.
GTTTCCAGTGCAATACTAACTTACTGAGATGAAAGTTGCGGGATTGACGGGTACCATTTTTACCAGGCAGCTGATCCAGACACAGGTCCAGTTCCAGTGGTTCGGTAAAAAGATGTACTTCGTCCCAGCCAATCGTAAAGTTTCCCTTTTCATCGAGGGTAGTTTCAGCCAGTAATCTATCTGCCTTCATGAGCACCTCTTTGGCTGATAAAGGCTTCATGTCGTTAAAAATACCTGATGCCTGGGGTTCTGTCCGATACTGTGTGTCCGGCAGATAAATACGAATGCGCGCATTGGCCAAAGGCTCAATACAATCATTACAAATAAGTGCAGAGATGTTTCCGATTAATAGGTAACTCATGATTTTATTTTTTTAAAGAAAAAAAAAGGGGTTAACGAGCATCACCTGATGAATGAACTGTTTCTGCATATACTAAAAAAGACAAACAAGGTAGAAAGGCCAATTTATTATTCCATTTTTTGAGGACAATAGATTACTAAGCCGGTTGACATTACAAAGATTAGGAAGTTTAAAGGAGCAGTCAAGCGTTTAACAACTGAAAAAAAGGAATACGTAGAAGTACGCATATCAGGATGATCATTACGTGGTTAGATTGATTGGCAAGATGTTACAAGAGAAAATGCGGAAATGCAATCGGCTTCAAAATTACGATTAGGAAGCGACAGACGGGAAGGATGGCTACCAGCTTTTTGGGGGATATTGATCTCCTGCCCTGGCGTATGGTTATTTCAGGACGGGGTGTCTGCTATACCAGGACGAGTCATAGTTCGGTGATAGTGTATTGATAGTTCGATGGTAGTGCGGTATAAGTGCGGTATAAGAGCGGTAGTAGTGTAATGTAACAGTAATAATAGTCTAATGATACTACGATACATAGACGACTCCTAAGCTATTGCTAAGTAATGATAAGTAGTAACCCTGCCGTTAGCCATTTTTCTTATAGAAGGTGTGCTTTCAACATTATTTATAGTAAAATAAAGATAATTTAAGTGCCAATAGGATACGTATAAATACGCAATTTAGGGTCAACTCTACGTAATCCCCTCATCTTCAACTGTTCAACAAAATCGATTAAACACAGCAGGGTATTGAGTTATCGCCGGCCTTCCGGAATCTTTATGATACAAAGGCTGTAACAGCCGGCCTTTGTATATGTGATATTTTATGATAATTTTACCGCAAACTAAAACTTACCTACTATGAGCGATTCTACAAAACGGCCTATCCCATCGGATGCAGGCGCTTTCATTTCTCTCGATGAAATGAATTTACTAACTAAAAATCATGACGACGATCACGCGAATGCAAGTGCACACCAAAAGACGCTCAACCCTCATATTAAGGCAATATGCTTTGGTAGAGATAAAGTACTTGAATTACTTGATCAACCAGGAGCAACAGCATTAAGAATATACTTTGGATTGAAAATAGATACTGATGGCGATGGCATAAAAGAAAAGAAAATGGTGTTGGTAGCCGTGGATGAAAATGGAAATGATATTCTTCCAATTCCACAGGACGCTGCAGCTTTATCCTCAGGCATTCAGTCTAAAGGTATTCAAGCCAAAATATTAGATGCCGGGCTTCCTTGTCCTTCTTACTGTGCAGGTAAATTACCTTAGACAATAAAAAAAAATAAGTGGCAATATATAAAATCATCTTCTATATTATGTTGGGGATCGAATGCTTGCTTTTGATCCCCTTTACATTAAATTATAGTACTCTTGATAAGGCTGGAAGAAGTATTTACCTATACCTTGTGAGCAGC
>NZ_DATCVJ010000943.1:0-4228 GCF_036566945.1 Chitinophaga sp.
TGTGTTGCGGATTTGGCGGTACTTTCGCCGTAAAGTTTGAACCGATTTCTATGGGGATGGGCGAACAGAAAGTCAACAATGCCGTTAACAGCGGTGCTGATTACCTGATCTCTACAGACCTGTCCTGCCTGATGCACCTCGATGGCTATATCCGTAAGCATGGCTCCAATGTCAAGGTAATGCACATCGCAGATGTACTGGCCAGCGGCTGGTAGCGTTAATCTTCGCTGCATTAGCTAAAAGCTGACAGCTATATCAAAATCCAAAAATTTTATACAATATGAACTATTGGCTGGTGAAGTCTGAACCGTTTAAATACTCCTGGGACCAGTTTGTAAAAGATAAAGTTACTTTCTGGGATGGAGTACGCAACTACCAGGCGCGCAATAACCTTAAAGGCATGAAAAAAGGGGACCAGGTGCTGTTCTATCATAGTAATGAAGGAATGGAAATAGTGGGTCTGGCTACCGTGTCTAAAGAGTTTTACCAGGATCCTACCACACCTGATCCTAACTGGGTGGTAGTGGAACTGAAACCACTGAAACCCTTCAAGAAATTCGTGACGCTCGCAGAAATGAAAGCAGAAAAAAGGCTGGCTAATTTTTCGCTGATCCGCCAGGGCCGCCTATCTGTATGCGATGTGAAGCCCGAAGAATTTGAAGCCATTATGGAAATGGGTGGTATGAAAAAGTAAATATTTTATAAAGATAATAAGCGCGCAGGCTATCTTTCTTACAGGAAGATAGCCTGTGGTGTTTTAGGGAAGGAGGGAGGATCGCTTTATGGAATTTTGCGGAGACAAACATCTTACAGCAAATTACGCCATATGAAACATTCCTTTTTCCTGACACTCACCGCTACTGTATTTATACTGGCCGGATGTAGCAGCCATCATGAAACGCCTGCTTCACAAGCTGTAACGATGGAAGATATAGCACTACCCGCTGCAGCGAGTGGCGCAGCTGACGCTTCCGCGAAAGAGGATGAGAAAGCCCCCGCTGCCCTCGATGATCGGGACAACAGCGTTCCGGTACCCATCTCCCAAAAAATTATAAAAAACGGCACCCTCCGTTTTTCTACATCCGACTTTGACGCCTGCCGGAATCGTATAGCCGATACCGTTAAAAAATATGGTGGCTACATTGCGGATGAAAATCAAACCAATACCAGCATACAATATCGCAATGAACTGAACATAAAAGTACCCGCCGCTGCTTTTGACCAATGTATGGAAGCATTGACGGGTGGGGCTTTACGGGTAGAGGAAAAAAGTGTAACATCGACAGATGTCACCGCAGAATATGTAGACCTGGATGCCCGTATGAAGGCACGTTTAGCAGTAGAGCAACGTTACCTGCAAATTCTGCAGCAGGCAAAAAAAGTAGAAGAAATACTGGCAGTAGAAGCGCAGTTGAAAAGTATACGGGAAGAAATAGAATCTGCCAAAGGCCGCCTGCAATATATGGATCATCATGTGGCTTACAGCGGTATTCATCTTACCTATTATCAAACCTTTGCCAATACAGATCCGCAGACACCCGGATTTTTTCAGCGGTCCTGGTTATCGTTTAAAGACGGTTGGAACAGCCTTTTATCGTTCTCTCTGGAGCTGTTAAGTGCCTGGCCATTTCTGCTTGGTATTGTTTTTATCTTTATTTTTATAAAACGAGGAATAAGGAAATGGAAATTAAAAAGGGCCATTGCCCAAACCCCAACTAACGTAAACCTATAAACGAATCAACATGAAACCAAGATTGGTGGTGCTGACCGGAGCAGGCATCAGCGCAGAAAGCGGACTCCGGACCTTCCGGGATTCCGATGGATTATGGGAAGGCTACAATGTATATGAAGTCGCCTCCCCCAAAGGCTGGCAGCAAAATCCTGCCCTGGTGCAGGACTTCTACAATGGCCGCCGTAAGGATGTACAGGCGGCGCAGCCTAATGCCGCCCACACCGGGCTGGCGAAGCTGGAAGAAAAATTCGATGTGCGGATTATTACCCAGAATATTGACGACCTGCACGAGCGGGGCGGCTCTACTAATGTGCTGCATTTGCACGGAGAAATATTCAAGATGCGCAGCGTTAACAACGAGGATTTAATCTATGATATCCGGGATGATATTAAGATGGGAGACCTTGCAGAAGACGGTGGACAGCTGCGGCCACATATTGTATGGTTCGGCGAAGCGGTCACCATGATAGAAAAGGCGGTACAGGAAGTACAGGCGGCAGATATTTTTGTAGTTATAGGGACTTCCCTGCAGGTATATCCGGCGGCGAACCTGTTGCAATATGTGAAATGGAAAACGCCTACGTATATCATTGACCGTAAGATCCCTTCCTTTGAATCCATGCCAAATCAGTTCACCATAGAGAAACCCGCTACAGAAGGCGTTGCGGAGCTGATGCGGCAATTGTAGAAAGGGAGCGGAAAGCTTAAGGCAGAAAGCAAAAAGCTATTGAAGCGGATGGTAAGCAATGTGTCATCATCCCCGTCAATAGCTTTTTGCTTTCTGCCTTAAGCCTTCTGCTCAAAAAAAAACCTCCCACTTTGGGGAGGTATCACAAGTCCTTATGCCCGATAGAGTCCATCATAGGAAAACAATAACTTTATTCGTCAGCCTTCCGCTTAAAGCTATTCGACGAGATCCTGCATCCTACAATGACTCGCTTTAATAGCTTTTTGCTTTCCGCTTTATGCTTTCCGCTTTATTCAAAGCTTTCCTCAAATCTGATATCGTACTCTTCTAATTCTTTTAAAACGGGATTGTAAATTTCCGGCATGACCGGTATCTGTAAACCTGTTAGTGTTACTTTTTCCTGCAATATCAGTTTTGCCATTATGCCCAATGGGAGGCCTACTGTTTTAGCCATGGCAGTGTGTATATTGTCTTCGCCCTGTGTGATCATGTAACTGTGCATCCTGGTAGCCATATTCCGGCGTTCGAATTCAATTTCATGCATCATTACAATCATGTCCTTGTCTGCCGGTTCCATTTTCAGTTTGTTCTCGACCAGGAACTGGAGGATGTCGGCATTGGTTTGCTCACCTAAATTTATGACATCTGTGCTTAATAACCCCAGAAATTTTAGCTGGCGGATAACCTTGGACTTGGTGCTGACGCTGAGATACTGGGCAATGTTTTCTTCGGGGGTACCTGTTTGTTCGGTTATCCTTGCAGTGGCCCAGTCGGTATACGTGAGTTGATCGGTCGCAATTTTAGTAGTGTCTTCCGTTAAACCTAGCTTTATCAGGGCATTCCAGCCTTCGCAGAAGTCGGGGAAACGAAGGGTGGCGCGCATAAAGGTGGCCAGTTCTTCGAGTTTGTAGGCCTCCATATAACCGAGAGAGTCGCGGTTAGGGTAGAAGGCCAGTTTACCCAAACCGGGTACCTGTATGGTTTTGGTGTGGTCAAACAGTTGTTCGTGATGCAGTTCTTTCACTTTGCCCTTTTCCTTGTAGGTAGCGCCGGAGCTGCCTGCCAGTACAATGTTCCGGGCATTCCAGGATACTTTATACTGCCAAGGATTATCGTTGCTGTCTGGCGAAATAAGGCCACCACAGTAGGATTTGAAGGAAAATATCTGGCCGCCTTTTTTCTCGATGGAATGAATGAGTTTCATGGCTGACATATGATCTATCCCGGGGTCCAGGCCCATTTCATACATAAAAAGTAATCCGGCTTTTTCTATATCGGCCTGTAGTTTACGTACTTCAGGATCAATGTAGGAAGCGGTGAGCAGGTTCTTTTTGGCTTCCAGGCAATCTTTCGCGACCAGGATATGGAGCTGGGCGGGTAATAAAGAAATAACCAGATCTGTTTCCCTGATCAGTTGCAGTCGGGCAGCATGGTCTTTAATATCCAGTGCCGTGGGGGTTGCATAATATGATTTTCCTGTTTTGGACTTGATAAGCGACAGGTCATGATCGGCTACTGTCAGATGCCATTTTTGCCTGGGTGCATTTGTTAACAGATATTCGATCAGACTGGTGGCCGATTTTCCGGCGCCAAACAACAGTATGTTCTTCATAGTCTTCTTTAGAAAAGTGATTAAGAATCAGGGGAATAACAGCTCTTTTGTTACTAATGTTCGAATTTAAAGTCCCATTCGGATTTATTTTCCTTATATATATGTTTTCCGTCGATTCGATGTATTGATTATCAGTCGATTAGAAACAAATACTTTGCCAATATTTATATTCTAATATATTAAAGCAGCTTAACAT
>NZ_DATCVJ010000944.1:0-1794 GCF_036566945.1 Chitinophaga sp.
CCTCCTGCTGGCGGGCGTGGCGTTGTCCGTGTCCGGAATGGCCCAGGTTATTAAAGTAAGGCAACCCGTTGAACCGATTATTGACTCTATTGTGTATCAAACCGAAAATGTGACCCTGATCTTCGACCGGAGCAATCTCCGTGATTATATGGTGAGTATGGATAGCACGCTCCGTAATGCCAGGTACAGCAACAAAGTATTTAACAGTGTACAGTTTACCCGCCTGAATGCGATTGATATGGGCAATCATTTCCGTAAAGCCTATTGTTATCTGGAAGATACCACCAATAAGGACTTCAGCTATAGTACGGGCAGAATGAACATGTTATGGGCCGAAGATGGTGGCATCATGTTACCGTACGTCGAAGAAATTCTGCCAGACCTGCTCGCGGCAGGAACCGTACGGGTAATAGACAGAAGCACCAAAGCGCTGCAGCCAGCTTATAAAATGATTGCAGAACCTATAGATGGGAATAACTACCGGGTATTCCGGTTAAACAGCGGCCGGGAAATTTTCAGAGAAAGTACGTTCCGGGTGGAGCAGTTAACAAGGAGATAAAAGCGTCTATCGATCAGAAAAAATAGCAAAAAACGGAAAATTCATACATTTTAGACATGGAAAATAAAAAATGCAGCAAAGATGAGTTCATTTCATCGTTGCTGCATTTTTCATTTCGGGCTATATTTCTTGCCCAAAGCTAAAAAAAGCAGCCTCCGTAGAGACTGCTTTTCTTCGTATTTAATTCCAGTTATCTGCTAGCTATAACAGAGCGCCTATTCGGCATCAAAGGTAGGCTCCTGTGGTTTTTCCGGACTGGCGTTGTAATCTCCGCCACCACGGTTACTGTCACGGTTGAAGTCGCGTCTGTCACCACCATCGCGGTTGAAGTCACGTCTGTCGCCGCCACCACGTCTGTCATCACCGCCACGTCTGTCGTCACGGGGACCACGTCTGTCGCCACCACCGCGTCTGTCATCTCCGCCACGTCTGTCGTCACGGAAATCACGTTCGCCACGCTCTTCGCGTTCTGGTCTTTCTACATAACCTTCTGGTTTAGGCATCAGCACCTTGCGGCTCAGCTTAAACTTACCGGTTTTAGGATCAGTACCAGTCAGCTTTACTTTTACTTTTTCGCCTTCTGTCAGCACACCTTCCATTGTTTCCAGGCGTTTCCAGGAAACTTCAGAGATGTGGAGTAAGCCCTGTTTACCAGGCATGAACTCAACAAAAGCACCGTAAGGCATGATGGATTTCACAACGGACTCATATACTTCACCTACTTCAGGTATAGCAATGATTCCTTTCACCCATGCAACTGCTTTATCCAGGCTTTCTTTCTGAGCAGAGAAGATGCTAACTTCACCGGTTTCACCAACTTCTTCGATGTTGATGGTAGTACCGGTTTCGCGTTGAATCTCCTGTATAATTTTACCACCGGGTCCGATTACAGCGCCGATAAATTCACGGTCGATAATAATCTTCTCCATGCGTGGTGCATGTGGTTTAGGTTCAGGACGTGCAGCAGGGAATGCTTCGTACATGGCTTCCACGATGTGTAAGCGACCTTTCTTAGCCTGAGCCAGAGCGGAGCGCATAACGTCCATGCTTAAACCATCTACTTTAATGTCCATCTGTATACCCACAATACCATCACGGGTACCGGTTACTTTGAAGTCCATATCACCCAGGTGATCTTCATCACCAAGGATATCGGTTAATACCGCCCATTTACCATCGGAAGCGCGGGAGATAAGCCCCATTGCCACACCGGAAACGTGTTTAGGCAAAGGTAC
>NZ_DATCVJ010000945.1:0-34415 GCF_036566945.1 Chitinophaga sp.
TCAGAACCAATATCATCAAAGGATCAGCAAAACATAGACACCATGCAGCAGGTGGCTGGCCTGCTATTTCGTAAACTGCAGGGCACATTGGACAATGCCGGCGAAGCCGCATTGGAACAGTGGTTGTCGTTACAGTCGGAAGAAAGCAGGCAGTTTTATACATCGGCTACAGCGTGGCCGGCCATAGAGGCCGCCCTGCAACGTTTTTATCAGATAGATGAAACCGCTGCGTTAAACGATGTATGGCAACGGATTCACAAGGATAGCCATTCCATTGCTCCTTCCGCCAATCGTCTTCGGTGGATCCGTTGGGCCGCTGCTGCAGCGGTTATCTTGCTGATGGTGGGTATTGGCGCCACCTGGTTAATAAATCGTAAACAGACTATAAATTCCACCAACCTTCCACTGGCAGCGCGTTACAAGAGTGACGCATTGCCGGGAGGCACCAAGGCTACCCTCGAACTGTCTGATGGTAGCGTGGTGGTGCTCGACAGCGCCGCCAAAGGAGAACTGGCCCGGCAGGGGGATGCCCTCGTGCGTAAGGACCACGATGGCGCCCTGTTGTATGAGGCCACCAGTAAACAATCCGCTGCGGCAGTCACCTATAACCGGATTATTACGCCCCGCGGCGGCAGGTACGAGGTGAAATTACCCGATGGCACCAACGTATGGCTGAACGCGGCTTCCTCCCTTCGCTATCCTACTACTTTCAACGGTAAGGAACGGGTTGTGGAACTCACCGGGGAAGCCTATTTTGACGTCAGCAACGCCAGCGATCAGCCTTTCCGGGTAACCGTTGCCAGCGCCCAACAAGCCCCCATGCAAATTGAAGTGCTGGGTACCGGCTTTAACATAAAAGCCTACGCAGATGAACCCGTACGTGCCGCGACCCTCGTATACGGGAAAATAAGGGTGGCTAACGGGACTGAACAAACGATTTTGGCGCCCTATCAACAGGCCCGGTTGCGCGAAAGCAGCGACAAGATCGCCGTGCAGCGGGTAGACCTGGACGCTGTACTGGCCTGGAAAACAGGACTCTTCTATTTGGAAGACGCTCCCATCACGGATATAATGCGCGAAATATCCCGCTGGTATGATGTAGACATTGTATACAAGGGCCAGATCTCCCAGCAGTTTGTTGGAAAAATCCCGCGGAACATGCCATTGATGGATGTATTAAAAGTGCTGGAATCTACCGGATGGGTACATTTCCAGGTAGCAGGGAAAGTAATTACCGTGACACCTTAAATTGTTATACAAGGGGGACCGGAAAATGGTCCCCCACATGCCAAGCCACACAGCAAACGTAAAATTTCCGGCCAACCTCCTGAATATTTTTTGGTATATTACTGCTATATGTGAATCTCCTGTGCTGATCCTTCCTGAATTCTGGTTATCTTGTATTTTATCACGAAAGGATTTCATATGTCACGGTCATTAGCGGAAATAGCGCCAGCTGCACTTTTCAAGACATACTATACCCGGCTTTGCTACTTTGCTTTCCAGTTCATCGGAAATAAAGATCAGGCAAGAGACATCGCACAGGAAGCATTCGTCAGCTACCTCGGGCAGCGTGATAACGTAGCTGCACATCCCATCGCTATCAAAAACTTCCTGTATACCAGCGTTCGCAATGCCTGCTTAAATCAACTCCGTCATGAAAAAGTAGTGGAGAAATTTGTTGCCGCACAGGAAAATGTTTTGCCGGACGACAATACGGTGATGCTCACAATAATCCGATCAGAAGTTGCCGGTGAAATACACCGTGTACTGGAAACACTCCCGGAAACCTGTCAGCTGATTATCCGCATGGGATATATCGAGGGACTAAAAAATCAGGAAATAGCCGCCCAGCTGGATATCAGTATCAATACCGTGAAAACACAAAAGAAACGGGGCCTTTATTTATTAAGACAACGTCTTAATCCGGAAATCTACAGCCTCTTCTTTTTGTAATAGCTCCCCAAAAAAAAATCAACTTCCCTTTCACCCCATTTTTACTCCTGCGTTTCTTTATACTGTAAGTCACTTGTATGGAGGAAAACCAGGAATCGTTTAAATACGCCGATTTAATGTTTAAATGCCTGAGAGAACAGGCCACACCCGCCGAACAGCAGGAGCTGCAAGCCTGGCTGGATGCAGATGTACGCCATCAGGAGCTGTTTGCCGCTTTCAAAGATCCGGACACGCTGCGGGAAGCCATTGCATTCCAGGATCAGCTGGATGTAACGGCCGACTGGGAAGCTGTGCTGGCACGCGCCACGCCAGTTGCCAAACGCAGCCCCATCACCTGGCGCAGCGTAGCCTCCTGGGCCGCCGCCGCTGCCTTGCTGGGTGGTATGGTGATAGTATATAAATGGCAAACACCCACGACCAACGACCCACATATTATTGCCGACAACTCCCATACTTTCAAAAATGATGTGCTCCCCGGCAGTAATAACGCCACCCTGCAATTAGGTAATGGCAAAACCGTGACGCTGGGAGACAAACCATCCGGTACTATCAGAGAAGCCGATGGCACCGCCATTGATCAGCAAACAGGTGAACTGGTATATAATAAGACAGATAACGGAAACGCAGCTACGTTATTTAATACATTGTCTACCGCCCGTGCAGGACAATACCAGCTTACCCTGGAAGATGGCACCAAAGTATGGCTGAACGCCGCGTCTTCCCTGAAATTTCCGGTACACTTTACCGGTAAGGAACGTCGCGTGGAACTCACCGGTGAAGGCTACTTTGAAGTCGCCGCCAATACGACCAGGCCATTTAAAGTAATGGTGCAGGGCATGGAAGTGCTGGTGCTGGGAACCCATTTTAATATAGGTGCTTACGGCAATGCGGTGAAGACAACCCTCGTCAGCGGCGCCGTGAAAATACAGTTGCCCGATAAACGCAGCTGGCAGCTATCACCCGGCCAACAGGCGAATGTGCAGCAAAACCAGGTAAACATCGCTTTCGCTGATACAGAAAAAGCCATCGCATGGAAAGAAGGCATCTTCTTCTTTAAAGATGATGATTTTAAAGGTATCATGGAACAGGTAGCCCGCTGGTACGATGTGGAGATTGAATATAACGGACCTTTGCCGGTAAAGCGGATCAGCGGAAATATCAGCCGCCAGGCCCACTTGTCGCAGGTACTGGAAATGCTCAACTTTGTAAGTGGCGCCAACTTCACCATCAATGGAAAAAAAGTGATGGTAACTATGCTAAAATAATAACCGTTATAACGGGCACGCATATATTAAAATACGGTGATGGTATTCCTGTCTCCGCAACCAGAATTTAGAAGAATCAATCGCTATTAATTAAAAAATTAAACCGATGATGAAAAGATCTATTTCCGCTTCCGGGCGGAACCGGCTACTCCCTATGCCTGTAAGGATGAAAGTAGCTACACTGCTGCTTTTACTGGTGGCCCTCAGTACCACCGCTACCGCTTATGCACAGAAAATTACGTTGTCAGTGAAACAGGCATCACTCAACGAAATATTCACCGCCATCAAACAACAAACCGGCTATTATTTTCTGTACAACAATGATATACTAAAAAATACAACGCCGGTTAGTCTGACCGTGAAAGATGCAGACATCACCACCGTGATGAACCAGTGCCTGGCTGGTCAGCCGCTGGAATACAAAATTATTGATCGCACCATTACCCTGAAAGAGACCCCGATAAAAAAGCCCGCCACTCCTTTGCTGGCAGACACCCTGATCACCGGCAGGGTAACGGATGAAAAAGAAATACCGCTGCCCGGAGTAACGGTAACGGTAGAAGGATCTTCCAAAGGTACCGTTACAGATGGTACCGGTAAATACACTATCCAATTGCCGGCAGGCGCCAAAGCATTGCTGTTTTCTTTTATTGGATTCAGCAAACAACGGGTGGAAACTGCCGGCAACACCACTCTCAACGTGCGACTGGCAGAAGGCGCCAAAGGCCTGTCGGAAGTGGTGGTAACAGCACTGGGGATTAAACGTGAATCAAAATCACTCGGATATACCGTGGCTGAATTAAAAGGCGCCGACCTCTCCGAAGGAAAAGAAGTGAATGTGGCCAACGCCTTATCCGGCAAAGTAGCCGGTGTACAGGTGAGTCAGCCGGCTTCCGGCGCGGGTGGTTCTTCTAAAGTATTGATCCGCGGTAACAACTCATTACAGGGAAACAGCCAGCCTTTGTATGTGGTAGACGGAGTACCGCTCGATAACCAAAACATTGGCGCAGCCGGTAGCACCGGTGGAGTGGACTATGGCGATGGGATCTCCAATATCAACCAGGATGATATTGAAAGCATCTCCATCCTGAAAGGCCCTAACGCAGCCGCTTTATACGGACAAAGAGGGAGCAACGGCGTGATACTTATTACCACCAAATCCGGGAGCTCCCGCAAAGGCATAGGGTTGAAATTCAGCAGCGATTATTCACTTGGCAACGCACTCGTGACACCCGACTTCCAGGATGAATACGGTCAGGGACTCAATGGCGATTTTACCCATTTCCGCGCCGCTGACGGTAAAGTATATACGATGGCACAAGCCAGGGCACAAGGCTTACAAGGTATGCCCAAAATGAGCGCTGGCCGCGATAGAATTGCCCGCAGCAGCTGGGGCGCTAAAATGGAAGGTCAGCAATACGAAGATCAGTGGGGAAGCATATTGTCGCTTACGCCACAACCTAATACCTACAAAGACTTTTTCAACTCTGAAAAACAATTCGTCAATAATATCAGCGCCGATGGAGGCAACGATAAAGTAACGTATCGCTTCTCTTACTCCAATACGCATGTAGACGGATACGTACCGACCAACACGCTTGACAGAAATACGTTTAATCTTCGTACACAGGCGTATATCACGCCTAAATTGCAGTTGGATGCCAAGATCAACTACATCTCCCAAAAAGGTAAAAACAGACCTACGCTCTCTGATGCTTCTGATAATCCGGCCTACCTGTTTATCAGTCAGCCCCGCAGCATGCCTTTGAGCACACTGGCAGATTATACCTGGACGGCGGCAGATGTAGCCAAACAATTCGGTTACAGTGGCGTAACACCCGGTCTGGAGAAAACCTATGCTACCAATAGCTCCACTGCCAATCCCTACTGGACCATCCATAAAACATCCAATACAGATCAGCGCGACCGTATTTTAGGGATGCTGCGTTTGTCGTATGAGTTCAACAAATGGTTGAAATTAACTGCCAGGGGAGGTACTGATTTTTATACAGAAGACCGCCTGCGCTGGAGGGCCAAAGGTACTTACCAGAGCCAGAACAGGAATGGTGACATCGAAGAAAGAGTGATCCGGGTAAGGGAAGATAACTACGATGTATTATTGAATGGTAACCTGGAACTGAGCAAGGACTTCACTCTGGGATTGAATGCCGGCGCCAGTCATCAGAAAAAATTCATGCGCATGACAGGTAATACCGGGAAAGAATTTATTGTGCCGGACCTGCACGTGATCAATAATACACTGACCAATTCCTATCTTTTTGATTTGCAGGAATCTGAAATCAACTCCGTGTATGGCTTCGGACAACTGGCCTTTCGTAACTACTGGTTTATAGATTTCTCTGCGAGAAACGACTGGTCCTCTACTTTATCTGCCAGCAACAACGCTTTCTTTTATCCTTCTGTGAGCACCAGTCTTATTATGACTGATCTGCTCAACATGAAAAGTAATATCATTAATTTCTGGAAGCTGCGTGGCTCCCTGGCCCAGGCCGGCAGCTCCGGTAATCCTTACCAACTCACGGGCGCCTATAGCCTGGATCAGTTCACCCACGGCGGACAACCACTGGCCGCATTTACTTCTATTATTCCAGATCCTAACCTGAAGAATGAACTGACCACCTCCGTGGAATTTGGTACCGACATCCGCTTGTTGAATAATCGTTTAGGCGTTAGCTTTACTTACTATAACGCCAGTACGAAAAATCAGATCCTCGATGTACCGTTACCACCATCCAGTAAATTTGAAGCCCGCCGTATTAACGCCGGAGAAATCCGCAACAAAGGTTTTGAGGTATCCTTAAGCGGTACACCGGTGAAACTCGCCAACGGCTTTACCTGGGAGAGCATCTTTAATTTTTCGCGTAATCGGAATGAAGTGGTGGCACTCACCGCAGGTGTAGAAACATTTGTGTTGGGCAGCGACAGGGGGATTAATGTAATTGCTGCACCGGGCAAGCCTTTCGGCACTATGATCGGTACCGGCTTTGCCTGGTTGAAAGATGCAGCGGGCAATCGCCTCATAGATCCGGTAACAGGTTTACCACTACGCACGCAAGGCCGTCAGCTTACAGAGTTGGGTAATGCTATGCCTGACTGGACCGGTGGCTTCTCCAACACCTTCCGCTACAAAGGCTTTGCATTAGCCGCATTGGTAGATATTCGCCAGGGTGGACTGGTATACTCGCAAAGCAATCGTGAAGAACTGATTTATGGAACCACTAAGAAAACCCTCGCCGGCAGAGATGGTAGCTATGTTGCCAGCGGTATGATAGCAGAGAAAGATAATGCCGGTAACTGGATCAGCACCGGCAAACAGAATGGAATGAAAGTCTCCGCACAGGATTACTGGAACGTAGTGGCCAGCGACAAAGAGAACGTGGTATCGGAAGAAATGATGAATGATGCCAGCTATGTGGCCATGAGGGAAATTAGTTTGAGCTACGCCTTACCATCAAAACTGTTTTCCGGTAAAATCATCCGCAGAATGAACATAGGTATCTATGGCCGGAATTTGTTTTATTTCCAACGGAAAACGGATGGTTTCTCGCCCGAAGCTTCTTCGTTTAACGTCAACAATTCCTCACTGGGACTCGAGTCTACCGCTTTGCCTATGATGAGAAATTTTGGCGTAAACCTGAGCATCGATCTTTAAACAGTGCTGACTTAAAAACGAACACACATGAAAAACAAATCATCGATATATACAAGCGTGCTGGTGTTGGCAGCGGGGTTGCTGTGGAGTGGTTGTACTAAAAATTTCAGTGACCTGAATACACCACCTACCACGGTGACGACCATTGATCCAGCCCTGTTGTTGTCTAAAGTACAGAAAGACGCGGCCTTTTCCGAAGGCACGGAAACTGCTAACATACAGGTAGGGTCCTGGGTGCAATACTGGGCCGGTGGACTGGTGGCACCCACCTCCCGCTATATTCAGCAACCCGACAATAATATGTGGGCAGCACATTATACGCTGTTGCGCAACCTGGGGCAAATCCGCAACCAGGCATTAAAAGGAAAGGAAAATGTGCCGGCAGGCAGAACGAAACTGGCCATCGCCCGCATCCTTGAAATATTTATATGGCAAAGACTCACCGACCTTTTCGGAGCTGTACCTTTTTCCAAAACGACAGAAGACGCCACAGACGTAAATAACAAGCCGGTTTATGATAGTCAGGAAGCTATTTACACGCAACTGATTGCGGACCTGGATGCAGCCATCGCTAATATCAACGCCACTGATGAGTCGTATGGTAACGCAGACTTTTACTATAAAGGGGGCACCGATAACTGGAAGAAATTTGGCAACTCACTGAAACTTCGTTTAGGCATGCGCATTAAATACGCCAATCCGCAGCTGGCGGAAAAAACAGTGCGCGAAGCTATGAGTCAGCCGCTCTTTGCGGATAATAAAGATAACGCTGCCGTGCCCACGTTTAACGATGCGCAAACTTCCAATGCCAATCCTATTCTGCAACAGTTTATCAGTGGTAGCCCGGATCTTCGCTACCTGGCCTCCGCATTTGTAGCTACGCTGAATGATAAAAAAGATCCGCGGCTCACCCTCATCGCAGCGCCTACCGTTAATTCGAAAAACAGTGGTACTCCGCTGTACAAAGGTATTGGCGTGGCGTTAACAGACGCGTTATTGTCTGGCGTCATTAAAGATGATTATTCTACCGCGTCCATGACCACCTACTTTAACAGAACCTTCGCCACACCTATACCTGCTTATGTGCTAACGTACGCGGATGTATGTTTTTTCAAGGCAGAAGCCGCACTAATGGGCTGGGGCGCCACTCCGGCAGAGGCAGAGAAGTTCTACCAGGATGGTATCCGCGCAGCCATGGCCATGCAGCCGTATAACATTACCAATATCCCGCAAACATATATCGATGCCGAATTTTCGCTGGCAGGTCTTTCATCAGAAAAACAACTGGAAAAAATCATGACCCAAAAATGGATCGCCTTGTTTGGTCGTGACTATGAAGCCTATGCCGAATGGCGCCGCACAGGCTATCCGGTGCTCACACCAGGCCCCAATACCGGGTCCACTAATGGGACTATTCCGCGCAGAGCAGTATATTCTTCGCTGGAAGCATTGCTGAATACTGATAATTATAAAGCAGCTGTTTCCGGGTTAACGAATGGGGATTCCTATTTATCGAAGGTTTGGTGGGATCAAAAGAAATAATGCAGTAAAATAAAAACGATGAAAAGCGGCGCCTGTTGTGGGGCCGCTTTTTTTGTTTCGCACCATAAACTTTTATCTTTGAAGCATGTATACACGCCTGCTGAATCATGTAGCCCGGTACATTGCCCTTGACGAAACCGCCGGACAAATATTTTGTAATGCACTGGAGCTAAAAACGCTGCGGAAGCACCAATACCTGTTACAGGAAGGAGATATCTGCAAACGCGATCATTTTGTGATAAAGGGAGGACTACGCCAATATGAAGTGGATACAGAAGGGCGGGAGCGCATCATTCATTTTGGTTTTGAAGACTGGTGGATCACAGACCGGTATAGCCTGCTTACACAAACCCCTTCTGTTTACAACATCGAGGCGCTGGAAGCCACAGAAGTACTGCAGATAAACATGGATGCGCTGGAAACATTATACACGGAAGTACCGGTGTTGGAAAGGTATTTCCATAAGGTATTACAACAGGCTTTCGCAGTGGGACAAAAACGGGTGTTGTTGTTACAGAAATCGGCGGAAGAGCGGTATAACGCATTCCTGGAGGATTACGGAGCAATTGAGCAGCGTCTTTCCCAGCAACATATTGCGGCGTATCTGGGCATTAGCCGGGAAACACTGAGTCGTATCCGTAGTCAGGCCGCGAAGAAAATGTGATATTGTTGACGGTTATTTTTTGATAAATGTCACAGGATGGAAGCCGTTGGATGACTCACCTTTGTATCAAATAAAATGTACAAAGCGATGATGCAGCAAATTTTAGCAACGGACAACGGCTGGACCGGCCTGGTATTAAGATGGACCATAGGTATGGTATTGTTTCCTCATGCCGTGCAGAAAATGTTTGGATGGTTTAATGGACCGGGATTATCCGGTGAAATGAAATTTATGACTGGTGTAGCCGGATTGCCTGCTTACCTCGCAGTGCTGGCGATCGTTGTGGAATGCGCCGGCATGCTGCTATTGCTAACAGGTACCGGTACACGAATTGCTGCCCTGGGCATTTTTGGATTGTTTATCGGCATGATCATCAGCATTCACGGCAGGAACGGCTTTTTCATGAACTGGTTCGGCAAATTACCCGCCGGGCAGGAAGGCTTCGAATATCATTTGCTGGTATTGGGAATTTGTATCGTCTTGTTCCTCACGGGCGGTGGCCGGTATTCGGTGGACCGGTGGTTAACTATATGATAAATGAGGGCGATGGGGAACATTTTAAATGAATGTATGTTAACTTGTTATCCTCATCTCTCCAATTATGACAACCGTATCGCTCCGCAGTTCCGAAGGTAAGTGGATTATGGTGACCACTATACTGGCCTCTGCCATGGCCTTTATAGATGCCACCGCATTAAATGTGGTGTTGCCTTCTCTGCAGCGGAATCTGAAAGCCTCCGGAGCAGACCTCTTCTGGGTACTCAACGCCTATCTGTTGATGCTCGCTTCCCTGATACTCATTGGCGGTACATTGGGCGATAGGTTGGGGCGTAAGAAAGTATTCATGACAGGGATCTTTATTTTCATTCTGGGCTCCGCTACCTGTGGATTGGCGGGCAGCGCCGCCATGCTGATCATTTTCAGAATGATACAGGGCGTTGGCGGGGCACTGATGATACCGGGGAGTCTGTCTTTAATATCTTCCGGCATCCATGAAAAAGAAAGAGGGAAGGCCATTGGTACCTGGTCTGCTGTGACTACCCTGGTCACCATGGGAGGCCCTGTACTGGGCGGTGCACTGGCCGATGCGGGATTATGGCGCTACATCTTTTTTATTAACGTGCCCATTGGACTGCTGGCATTATTATTCCTGGCCTGGAAGGTACCGGAAAGCAAAGAGGCAGATACGCAGAAGGGGCTTGATTTTCCGGGCGCCATCCTCATCGCATTTGGGCTAGCCTTGCTTACCTTTGGTTTCCTGCGTATGCCGGCAGTAGGTTTGGGAGATGTGAAAGTATATGGGTCCATCATAGCCGGAATCGTATTGCTCATTGCCTTTGTAGTGGTAGAGCATAAAAGCAGCGATCCTATGCTGCCATTGCCTTTGTTCCGCAATTTAACTTTTAGTGGCGCTAACCTCCTGACTTTTTTCCTGTACGCAGGATTGGGCGTGGGCATGTTATTCCTGTCGCTGAACATGGTGCAGGTGCAGGGTTACAGCCAGTTGGAATCAGGGCTTACCTTTCTGCCGTTCACCGTTTTAATGATCAGCATCGCCCGTTTTGCCGGGAGTCTGGCGGATAAACATGGCCCCCGGCTTTTCCTCATCATAGGACCCTGTTTAGCGGGCACCGGGTTATTATTGCTGTCATTTGTACAGCAAACAAATGGTCCTGCCGATTACTGGACTACCTTTTTTCCGGGCATCGTGATATTGGGATTGGGGATGTCATTTACGGTGGCGCCGCTCACTGCTTCGGTGATGGGGGCAGTGAGTAATCATTTATCAGGAACGGCCTCCGGTATCAATAATGCAATTACACGTATTGCAGGCGTTTTTGCCAATGCTGTTTTTGGCTCGCTGGCAGTATTATTCTTCTCTACCGCTATACAAAAGGATATGAACAGCTTTCCGTTGGATCAGCAGCAGAAAGAATTGGTGATGGCGCAGGCAGTGAATCTTGGTAACGCGCAGCCACCAACGCAATTGGATGCAGCACAGCAGGCGACGGTGCTGAAAGTATATCATGCCGGCTTTGTGGAAGCTTATGGAAAAATCATGCGCCTCTCTGCTGCCCTTGGATTCCTGGGTGGTTTGATGGCGCTGCTGTTTATCAAGTCAGGCAAAGGAGTGGTACCCGCAAGTTGAATATCTTCGCCTCACGGCACAGATATTGTCCGATATAAAAATCAAACACCAATGTATGAATGTAAAAAGACTTTTCGGGACACTACTAACCATTTTGGGGATAATCGGCCTCATTTATGCCGGAATGGGCTTCATTAAGCACAGTATGCAATGGCGCGAATTGCTCGTAGCGGCGGTTATAGGTATTATCTTCTTTGTGTCGGGTATCGGCCTGGTCAAAAATACCAAAGACGAAGCATAGCCACTTTAACAAAGTTGCCCCTTTTTAAAAAAATTTAAATTCTTGAAATTTATTATTATCTTTAGCTCAGATAACAACAACTACTTGTTATCTGTACCTCGTGTACTGCTGTATCTACGCAGCTTCCCGCCTTTATCCGTTCCATAGTTTTTTATGAATGTTATTTTTTATTGTCAAACTTATAAAGTAACCAAACATCGAATTGCTATGAAAAAAAAGGGATTTCTAATCGACATGGATGGTGTAATCTACAAGGGAAGTGAACCAATTCCCGGCGCTGTAGAATTTATTAATGGTCTTCGGGATAAAGGGCTTCCTTTTCTGTTTCTGACAAATAATAGCCAAAGAACCAGCAGAGATGTTTGCTACAAGCTGAATAAGATGGGCTTTAAGGTAAATGACGAAGATATCTTTACCTGCGCAATGGCCACTGCCAGGTACCTGGCGTCAAAAAAAGAAAATGGAACTGCCTATGTAATCGGTGAAGGAGGCTTGCTCACGGAACTGTATAATGCCGGCTATTCCATCGTAGACGACCAACCTGATTATGTAATTATCGGCGAAGGCAGAACCATCATGCTGGAATCTGTTGATAAAGCCATCAATATGATTATGAAAGGCGCCAAATTAATAGCGACCAACCTGGATCCGAATTGCCCGATCGGTGATGGCAAATACAGAGCGGGTTGCGGCGCACTCGTAGCTATGCTGGAATCTGCCAGCGGTATTAAAGCCTTTAGCGTGGGAAAACCCAGCCCTGTAATGATGCGGATGGCGCGGAAAACACTGGGATTAACCACCGATGAAACCGTGATGATCGGAGATACCATGGGCACCGATATTCTCGGCGCCGGATCTATGGGCTTCACCACTATACTTACGCTGTCGGGTGTAACACATGAAAGTGACCTCGCACATTTTGGTTATTCTCCTGACTTTATTATTAAATCGATCAAGGACTTACTGAATGAACAACTGTTTATGAAAGTAATGGGAGAATCATTGCTGATGGATGCAACTTACTAATATAAAATCCACCTGGAAAACGAAAACCTCACGTACTAACGTGGGGTTTTTTGTTATTCGGATATCACTACTTCCTTTAGTTGCAGCCCATCCAACACCACATGAAAGAGATACGCCGGGGCAAGATCCGTTGCAAAGGTCAGTTCACATAGTATAGCGTTACTTTTATCTGTATAAATCTGCATGCCCTGCAGCCGGAAATCTTTGGAGAAATCCTCAAAAATAAATTCCTCCTCTCCATTGTAGGCCGCTGCTTTTATTCGTGGCGCTATCTCGGGAAATAAAGACACATACTGCGTTTCCAGCACCTCAAAATAATCTGCCTGCGCTTGCGTTGGACCTTCGGCATTGGCTACGATGTGGAGTGGCACCTTTGCAGATACCGGCTTAAAGTAGGGCGCCCCCGTAAAGTAACCGCCAAAAATAAGCCATCTGCGGTGATGGTAGGTCATCAAACCAAAGCTGGGATGCTGTATGGAGATGCTGGGTTTCTTTCCGGTACGGAATATGGACCATTTCATTTACGACCAGTTATAACCATCAATGTACAAAATTTGAAAGGCACTGATCCCATTAAGGAAAATACAATGAGAAAATATATTCACTATATTGCAATGATGCATTTGTTCGATATGTAACAATTGTAGCTTAATACCTATACCTGTACTATGGCGATGAAATATTTTCTACTGCTCCTCCTCTCGGGGCCCTGTATCCAATTGTTTGCGCAACAGCACAATCTTTCAGGCGTAATGTCTTCCTGCCGTTATGTGAAAAAGAACAAAAACTACAACTATGAAGGATCTTCTCCCTGTCTGGCCTGCGTGAAGGAAGAGAAGCTGGAAAGAGAAGCTAAAGTTGCGGAAGACAAAAGAGTCGAAGCCGTGAGGGCAGCGGCCGACAAAAAGCGCTCGGATGAAGAGCAGGCAAGATTCAAGGCAGAAAGAGCCGCTGCCCTTGAAGCCAATAAATCAACAACGGTGTATGTGAACATGCCGGAGTCCAAAACGAAAAGTGTGGTGCCCGACAAGCCCGAAAAGGTGGCCGTTGATCCAAAAAAGGTGCTGATGTTTGGAACGGCTTATCCTTTTATCTCGTATATAGGCGCTAACAGTTACCAGGGTAATTACTTCCGCAACGTCAACAAAGATACCGTACTTCGAAATGATGAATGGCTGATGACCTATGGCGCCGGGGCGCAGGCCTTTAAAACCGCATTTCCCCCGAATATAGGCATTGTTACCCTGAAAAAGAAAAAGCAGGTGAATGGCTCCCAAAGAAAAGGAGAGATGTACATATCGGACATCGTGGATGCGCAAGGGAAAAGGTTATTCAATGACGAGTCGATTACCGCGGTCGTACACATGGCCGATAACTGGTTTATTATTATCAGAGGCTTCTTTAATTGTCGCAGCATTTATAGTAATTATGTGTGCGATGATGTGGTGATCTATAACCTGCAGACGAAAGAAACCATTCCGGTTAAAAAATATACCGGCGTAGGGTATAACCAGGGCGGACACGTTATTAATCAATCAGACGGTATACTCAGCATAGAAGATAGAAGGCCTTCCTCGGGTTACAAATATTGTTTCTTTGCGGAATACGACATCAGGAAATATGTAGTGTATTATGTAAATAATGATGGTACTATCGAAGCCACTAATCATAACTATTAATAGCATTTCATCCATCGTCATTATATGAAAAGATATTTGATCACGCTGTTAATAGTATTAACAGCAGCGCAATCATCCGCACAAACCGCGTACGACGCTATTGACAGGTACTCCACCGTAATAAATAATATAGAGAAGGGAACAGAAGGAAAAACTTTAGGCAGTTTCCAGGGAGATAGTTTTATGGTGAGTTTACCGGAAACAAGTTTCCGGCTCATGTATCACAATGGATTGGCATTCCATGCCGTTTATCTGAAAGATAAGGACCAGGAATACCTGCAGCTCATTGAAAATATAGACTTCAGTAAAGCTGTTTCTATTGTCCGGAGCCATACACGAGGTAAACAGGCTGCAATGGTAAACGTCTACTTCCCGCCGGAGAGTATCACGGTTGATTTTTATAGAGATGGTAAAAAGTTCAACAGCGAAAAAAGACAAAGCGTAGGTTTTCTGTTTCCTTCACCCGAAGGCGACTTTAATATCTGGTCGCGCGATAGCCGGAAATTATACGATACGCTATCGGCCATGATCTTTATGCAAAAAATAGCAGCAGGCAACATCACCCCGGCAAACTATCGGACCATTCAGGCCGCCTGGGATCAGGCATTAAAAACCTATACCGAAGCAAGTTTGAGCCAGTTTGCCCAACAATATGGCAATTCTTTATATGGTGAGCAGGCAACCAGGCTGGCGGAGGCGATGGGCGCCAGGGACCGGACAAACAAAATGTATATTGACCGGATGGACAGCATTGCACTGACCTATAAATTCAGGTGGGACCTGACGGAGCAGGAACTCATTACTTTTAATCCCGAAGCGTATGCACTCATCCGGAAGTATACCGGCAGTAACGGATATTATACTAAAAAATACAATGGAATTGGAAAGCCCTGGCCAGAGGGTGCATACGCGGTTACCTCTACCAGCGCACGTGGCGTAAGCAATTATTCGTACGTGATTAAAAGCGGGAAAAAAGAATATGAGGAGAACAAAGAATTGTATGAGCAGTTGAAAAAAACATACAGCCAACTTTTTCCTGAAAAGCTACGAACGGAGAAAGATAATTCATTGATGATAACGGCCCCGGATAAAAGCAGGTACATTCAGATTTATTTTCTTATAGCCGTAGGTCATTCAGCGGTATTGATTACGTTCAGTAAATAATCAAATGCAGGAATCCTGGTTGGAAAAATAGCCACCAGGATTACCTTGCCATCATTTTAATTCAACAGCTCCATGATAGACTGACAAAGCGTGCTTTTATTAAATGGCTTTTCCAGGAAAAGATCGGCTCCATTTTCCAGCGCAATATCTTTTGCAGCGGCATCCATACCTGAAATCATAATGATTTTGGTAGCCGGATATTTTTCTTTGAGATAACTGATGAAATCAAGCCCGAAACCATCCGGAAGGCGGTTATCAAGCAACACAATGGCGGGTGGCTGTTGTTGAAAATATTCCACAGCTTCGGTAATGGTCGGTACATGTTCGATCTCCATTCCCTTTCCATCCAGTAAGAGATTGATGAGTAAACACATCTCTCCTTCATCTTCAACTATCAGCAGCTTTTGCTTAGGAGTGTTATCTATGGCGGTATTAGTCATAAAATATGATTTAACGGTATTGGTTTAGTTTGCAGGTATGTTATAAAAATTCATGCCAACGCAGCCTACGCATCCGGCGCTTCCAGCGTAAATAGTTCTTCCACCGTGGTATGTAGCATCTTAGCCAGCTTTAAAGCCAGCAGGGTAGAGGGAACAAATTTGCCAAGCTCAATAGCATTAATCGTTTGCCGGGATACCTTCACTTTTTCAGCTAAGGTACCCTGTGTCATATTTTGTTTTGCCCGCGCTACTTTCAGGAAATTTTTCATGCAGACTTACTATAAGCAGTAGCGAAAAGTTTGGTGTAAAAAATAATAATACCCAGCGTCAGCACAAAGATGATAAAATAACGGGGATGCGCTAACTGAAAAGGAGAAATACCTTTATCATACAGGTAAGTAGTTCCTATTTCAAAAATATACCCGACCACAAAACTGATCATCAATGCACTGGCTCGAAGCTGCTGCGACCTTTCATCTTCATTTTTTTCTTTCGTAAAAAATATCAGGAATAAGCCCGTGATTAACGGCAGCTCTGATCCCAGGGTAGCGTGTTGGAGAATTAAAAGAGGAAGACCAGTCAGCACCAGGGCGGCGCCCACATATTTGGTAATAGTAAACATGGAAAATGCTTTTATCTTCTTAAAAGTAAAGTAAACTTTACAAAAAGACAAATATAATTAACAATTTCCTGGTTGCCTGACGGCACAGCGTCTTTTCATGTATAGGTCAGCACTACATCTCTTTTTTAAATGTCACCCTGATAATCACCGGATTGCCTCTTTTGTTTTTGGAATCCTGGAAGTACGCGGCAAGTACCGGCGGATACACCAGCTTCTTATCTTTCAGCGCCTCTTTTTGCTGGAACAATGCCAAAGAAGAATAAGAAGTATAAAAAGAAGTACTGTCGGTGGTTAAAAAATTATGACTGATAAAATCCCAGCCACCCAGTTTGGTATCTGTTACAAAAAGAAAATGAGTGCGTTCGTCCGGGGAGATTTTATCTAGTCCAATTAAATGTTTGGATGCCAGGTTATAAATAAATCCATCTTTGCGATCCGTGTAACCAAAACTAACGGGGCGGAAAAACAGGTTGTTGCCCATTCGGTAAATACCATCCATGTTATAATAAAAGGCTTGATTTTTTTCCAGGTAAGCCACACGCTTGCCATTCAATGTAGAATCTGTCAGGAAATCACGTGGCAGTGTTTTAGACATAGGAAACACAAATTGATACGCCGGATAAAAAGAGTTGTCGCTGAGATAATATACTTTGAAATCATAAGGACGTACAAAGAACGCAGCGGTATCTTCTGTGGCATAAAATGCACCATGGCCGGTACCTAGTACATCATTGCTTTCGATCGGCGCATATTTGATATTATAAGGAAGATGCTTTTTCGAGATGCCCTGTTCGTCTATGATCACTATCTCATTGGCAAGGGAGTCCTTGTGCTTTTTATTCACATTATACGAATGTCCGGCTACTTTACCTTTGGCAATATTCAGTCTGTCAAAGCCATAGCCATATGTTTTTATTTTCTTAACGAATTTTCCATCCGTATTATAACAGATGATTTCCTTATCACCGGGTATCTGGATCAGCCGACTGAATTTATCATAGTTGATGTGATAAAGGTAAAAGTGGCCCTCTTTTTTCACCATACCGGATGTTATTTTGGTATGGAACTTTCCTGATTTATCAAAAAGGAGGATGGCGCTTGTTTGTGTATCCAGGATAATATAATATTCGGGTGTTACTATCAATTGCTCAATACTTCCGAATATACTTTCGTTTTTCGATTCCAGGGTGGTAAACGAAATATCTTCTATCAGCTGGGAAGCCGTGCCACCGGTAGCGGCAGCCGGATCAATACGGAGGGTTGTCATTTCCTGCGCACGCGCGGTCATGGCAAGTAGTAAAGGGATAGCAAAAACAAGAACGGAAAAGCGCATAGAGAACATTGTCGTTTATGCCTTTAAGATATACAATTAAATGTTCGCTTGACTCATGATAAGCATAGGTAGACCGTTAATGCCGGTATGATTTTCTTTTTTATCAATATTTTTTTCGCAACTATGCTTTTTCCCGCTGTGAATGCGGACTTTATCTTTATATTTCAAGTCAGGAGTATATTATACACCCGGCCGGCGCGCCATGATGGGTGTCTCCACGCCACGTATTTTTTATGAAAAATATTAGCTGTACATCAAGGGGAATGTATTCCCAGCATCATCATATGAAACAGATTTTTTTCTTTTGTTGTATTATGCTCTCCGCTCAACTGGCCGGTGCGCAAACCGTTTTGCATGTATCGGTCAATGGTAATGACCGTGGAACCGGCACTGCGGCCAAACCTTTGAAAACAGTGGACCGGGCAGTTGCATTGGCCATGAAACGTAACAACGAACAGGTAACGGTAGCACTGCACGGCGGCACCTACTACCTGGAAAAAGAAATCACACTGGCCGCTGCTGATATGAGCTGCAAAAGTTTGGACATCACCGCCTGGCAGCGGGAAGAAGTATTTATCAGTGCCGGCAGATTATTATCACTGCAATGGAAGCCTTGGAAAAATGGCATCTATGTGGCCAGCGTACCCGCCGGCGTTACTTTTGAACGCCTGTTTGTAAACGGGCAACTGCAGGTACTGGCACGTTATCCTAACTATGATTCCACTGCTAAAGTATTTCATGGTACCGCTAAAGATGCACTGGACCGTGCCGGCAAATGGCAACATCCGGAAAATGGATATGTACATGCACTGCACGCATCCGACTGGGGCGGCTTTCACTACCGCATCACCGGTAAAAAAGACACCACGCTTACCCTCGAAGGCGGCTGGCAAAACAATCGCCCTAACCGCATGCATGCGGAATATCGTTTTGTGGAAAACAACCTCGAAGAACTGGATGTAGCCGGCGAATGGTACCTGGATAGTAAAGCCCGTCAGTTATATTATTACCCTTCGGGAGATGTGAACCTGGAGCAGGCGCGCGTAGAAGTAGCGCATTTAAAAAACAGCCTCGTACTGAGGGGATCTGCTACTGCTCAGGTGAAAAATGTGACCCTGAAAGGACTGCACTTCATTCACAATGAGCGCACCTTTATGGATACCCGGGAGCCACTGCTGCGCAGCGATTGGACCATCTACCGCGGCGGCGCCGTATTGCTGGATGGTACGGAAAACTGCCATATTACCGGTTGCGAATTCAGCGGACTGGGAGGGAATGCCATCATGCTGAGTAACTACAATTACCACGATACCATCAGTGGCTGTTATATCCACGACCTGGGCGCCAGCGCTGTTTGTTTCGTAGGAGACGCGAAAGCAGTACGGTCGCCTAACTTCAGGTATGAAGACTATACCCCTTACGCACAACTCGATAAAACACCTGGCCCCGCCACCAACAATTATCCGAAGGAATGTGTGGTGGAAAACAGTATCATTCATCACGTGGGCGACATCGAAAAGCAGGCTACCGGTGTGGAAATAGAAATATCTTCCGCTATTACGGTAAGTCACAACAGTATCTACAATACACCACGCGCAGGCATCAACATCGGCGATGGTTGCTTCGGCGGCCACTTACTCGCTTACAACGATGTGTTTAATACCGTGCTGGAAACCGGTGATCATGGTGCCTTTAATTCGTGGGGGCGTGACCGTTACTGGGCTCCCCGATATGCTTATATGGACAGTCTGACCACCGTACATCCGGAATTGATATTGCTGGATGCACAACAACCCACCACTATCCGGAATAACCGTTTTCGCTGCGATCATGGCTGGGACATAGATCTGGATGATGGTTCCTCCAATTATCATATTTACAACAACGTATGTTTGAACGGAGGTCTGAAACTGAGAGAAGGATTTCAGCGCGTGGTGGAGAATAATATTATGATCAACAACTCTTTTCATCCGCATGTTTGGTTTAAACAAAGCGGTGATGTGTTTAAACATAATATCGTGACCCGCAAATATTTCCCCATACAGATCAGGACCTGGGGCAGGGAAGTGGACTACAACCTGTTTCCCAATGAAGCCACTTTGCAGGAAGCACAACAGAACGGAACGGATGCGCATAGCATTGCGGGAGATCCCTTGTTTGTGGATGTCGCTAAAGGTAATTACCGCGTAACAGATCTTTCTCCCGCACTACGTATCGGGTTTAAAAATATTCCGATGGATAGTTTTGGCGTTATGCAGCCGGTAATGGGACATGTAGCATTGCGGCCGGACATACCGGCATTCTTAAATCAGAGCGCCCCGGAAGCGAGCGTAGAAGTCATCACCCTGCTCGGCGGAAAAATAAAATCAATCGCAGGACTCGGAGAACGGTCGGCCTATGGCCTGGCAGATGAATCCGGTGCGTTGGTATTAACCATCGATGAAAACAGTTTGTTGGCATCTTCCGGAATAAAAACAAAAGATGTGGTCATTGCAGCAGACGGTAAGAAAGTAAAAACCGCCGACGACCTGCGGGATATTGTAACCGGCGCCGCCTGGAAAGGAAAAATTCCGGTGACGGTGATACGTAATCAGCAGCCACAGGAAATAATATTGCGACTGAAGTAAAGCACCACCCACTACATTATCTATTCTCCCACAGGATAAACAAATCTTGTGGGGGAATTTTTTTTTTATAGCTTTAGGCGAATAAAAGGTCCCCCGGGGAATAGCCGGGGTGCAAAAAAACTAACAAAATGGTTAGTCCGTTAAGTGAACAGGAATTAATACAGCGGATTGCGCAGGGCAATGAAAAAGCCTTCGCCACGCTTTATAACCAATATCAGCCAAAGTTACACCTGTTTATTTATCCGCTCACGGGCTTTTCCAAACAGGATACCGATGAGGTGATACAGGATGTTTTTTTTAAACTCTGGCTACGCAGAGACATGCTCGTTACCGTTCATGCCATACAGGCTTATCTTTTTATGATGGCCCGCAACCGCCTGCGCGACTGGCACCGCAGCCAGCAACTGCAGCAGCAGTTAGTGCATACGCTGGGAGAACAACAGCCACTGCAACATGAAGAAGTCGCAGATAATAGTTATTTCCGGGAATACACCAACATCGCACAACGTGCCATCTCCCTGTTATCCGATCAGAAAAGAAGGATTTTTGCCATGCGGCATGAACAGGACCTCTCCCTCGATGAAATTGCAGACACCCTGCAAATAACCAAGTTCGGGGTAAAGAAACAATTATATGATGCCGTGAAATTTGTGAAAAATTACCTGAAAGCCAATGCAGATATGGATGTGCCTATAGTACTGCTGCTTTTTTACTGCTTCCGCCAGATCCACTAAAAATATTTTTTGAAACAAAGGAGTGCTTTCGTTGCAGTCGTCCGTCTTACTATCGACAATGGCTATGCAAAGAGATCATATTACCCTTTTAATCGGCGAATTTCTGGCCGGCACCCTTTCTGCCGCAGAAGAAAACGCATTGGCGACCGCTATTAGAACAGCTTCGGCAGACGACTACGAATGGCTGCTGCAAAATTATGAACAGCAATTACTGCACTTTTCCACTGACAGGCCCGCTGATCAGCAACTGCTGGCAAACATTCAGCAAAAGATCCGGACACGGGAAGCAGAGCTGATAACAGACAAGCCTATACGCTGGATGTATTATGCCGCCGCCGCCGCAGTGCTGCTACTGTTGGCGGTTGCGGGTAGCTGGTACTGGTCTGGTATAAAATCTCCGGAAGATACCCCCGCTATGGCCAACGTCATAAAAGCAGGCAGCAACAAGGCCTTGCTGACACTGGCCGATGGTTCAGTCGTCCAGCTGGATAGCAGCAGCAAAGTAATCCCGCAGGGAAAAACGTCTATTATACAGCAACAGGGACAATTAAAATATACGAACGGCAACGCTGCAACAGTCACCTATAATACACTCACCACGCCAAGAGGCGGACAATATGAGCTGCTCTTGCCGGATGGTAGCCGCGTATGGCTTAACGCAGCCTCCTCGCTGTATTATCCAACGGCTTTCACCGGTAAAGAAAGAAAAATAGTACTCAGCGGAGAAGCCTACTTCGAAGTAGTACCCGATGCAGATAAACCATTCATTGTTCAAAGCGACAAAACTACTGTACAGGTATTGGGTACCGCCTTCAATATCATGGCCTATGCCGATGAACCAAATCAACAAACATCCCTGGTAAACGGTAGCATTAAAGTAGCGTATCAGGCACAACATACCCTGGTGACACCAGGAAATATGGCCATCGTAAAAGAAGGTACTTTATCCCTGGCCCCGGCAGATATAGAACAGGTCACCGCCTGGAAAAACGGATTGCTGGCATTGAATGCTACCAGCCTGAAAGGACTCATGCGACAGGTAGCACGCTGGTACGATGTAGAAGTCAGATACGAAGGAGAGGTGCCGGACCGGCAGTTCGGAGGAATTCTAAGCAGGAATACACAACTCTCCACACTGATACAGTTCCTGCGTAAAAGTGGCGTTAACATTAAACAAACAAATCGGGTAATCACTATAATGCCCTGACCAGGCATTGTAATAATATCAACCAAAGCATTCAGCGCATTGCCTTCATACAATGGTATCGCTATAGCTATGCCCGGCATGCACTGAATCGTTAAAAATCAAAAACCAACCAAATGAATTTTTCGCCAACCAAAATGTTGTCGGTTATGAAGATGACTGCCATGCTGTTGCTGGCTGCCGCGCTACAGGTGAGCGCTGCTACCTCCGCGCAACAGGTAAATTTAAATGTCCGGAAAATGCCATTGGACAAAGTGTTCACTGCACTCGGAAAACAAACCGGCTATGCTTTTTTCTGGGATCAGCAACTGCTCAGTACCATGCAACCCATTACACTGGAATTGCACAACGTGTCACTGCGCGAAGCACTGACCGCCTGCCTCGCCGGTAAACCACTGATCTATGAACTGGTAGATGCTGATAAATCAGTGTTTATCCGCAAAAGCGTTGCAGAACCCGTGACTGCAACTACGCAACAAGTCACTGTTCGCGGACATGTAACCGGCGACGAAAAAACACCGCTCGCAGGTGTGACCATCAGCGTGAAAGGTACACCCCGTGGTGCTATCACAGATGAAAAAGGAGATTTTACACTGCTCATCGCAGATCCGAAATCCATCCTCGTATGCAGCATGCTGGGCTATGAAACACAGGAGCATCCGGTGGCAGGTAAATCTTTTTTTAACATCTCCCTCCAACGTAAAACACAACGCATCGGCGAAGTAATGGTCACCACCGGTATCTTCACCCGTCGCAAAGAAAGTTTTACCGGCGATGCCGCCACCTATACTGGTGAACAACTGAACACCGTAGGCAATCAGAACATCCTGCAAAGCCTGAAATCACTCGACCCGGCATTTATTGTAATCGATAATAACATGGCCGGCTCCAACCCCAACACCATGCCTAATATGGTGATCCAGGGGAAGTCGAGTATCATTGGTACCGTCGACAAATTTTCCAAAGATCCCAATCAGCCATTGTTTATCCTCGATGGTTTCGAAACGTCTATTGAAACAGTCATCGCCCTGGATATGAACCGCATTGCGGCCGTGACGGTATTGAAAGATGCCGCATCAACCGCCATCTACGGTTCTAAAGCTGCCAACGGCGTTATTGTGATCGAAACAAAATTACCACGTCCCGGAAAAATGAACCTGTCGCTAACGGTAGACAACACCACCTCTTTTGCTGATCTGCGCGACTATAATATGATGAATGCGGCAGAAAAACTGGAGTTCGAACGGCTCACCAATTTGTATACGGTCAACATGGATAATACCTCCAAGTACAATAAACTGCAGCAACAATACAACAAACACCTCACCGATGTATTAAGCGGTGTGGATACTTACTGGATGGGATATCCTATCCGTAAAACCTCGCTGGCCAATACTTATGCTGTGCAGGCAGATGGAGGCGATACCAAATTCAGATATGGCATCGGCGCCAAATACCGCGATCAGCCCGGCGTGATGAAAGGCTCCCAACGCAATACCGCCAGTGCCAATGTGGACCTGGTATATCGTCCCGGAAAATTCTCCTTTTCCAACCGCATTTTGCTGAATACATTTACCGCAAAAGAATCGGAATATGGCAGCTTTGCCGATTATGTAAATACCATCCCTTACTATAAACCTACGATGGATAAATACCTGGAAGTAAGACAGGATCTCTATACAGATGGTAATGTATATGTATGGAATCCGTTATACCAGGCCCGCTTACCTAAAAAAGACCAGACACAGGATATTGAATTCACAAACCAGCTGCAGTCTTACTACATGATCACCGATCAGTTCCGCATCGAGGCAAAGTTTGCCATGACCTATGGTACCAATGAACGGGAAGTATATCACTCACCGGAAATGGAGGAGTTCAGTGAGAAAGAAGTGGCACAACGCGGTAGCTACAACAATACCCGCATGCGCCGGTTCAACTACCAGGGCTTTCTGCAGGCCAGCTATGGTAAAATATGGAACAATGAACATGAACTGAATATTGTGCCGGGATTTTATTTTGATGGCGGTAAAAATATCATGAATAGCTATATGATGACGGGCTTCCCGGCCATCACACAAATTTCACCTGCCTTTGGTTCCGGTTATCCGGAAGGAGGTACACCCGGCTATACATCGGCTGTAAACCGCTCTGTTAGCGGATTTGTAAATGCTTATTATGGATGGCGCCGCAAATACATGATGGACTTTGATTATCGGAAAGACGGATCTTCCATCTTTGGCGCCAGCAGAAGATATACCGATACCTGGACCGTAGGCGTTTCCTGGAACCTGCACAACGAGTCTTTTTTAAAACCGGTGAAATGGATTAACTATCTCAAATTAAGAGGTAGTATCGGTAATCCGGGTAACCAAAACTTTGCTTCCTATAATTCTTTCACTACGCTGATGTATAACCAGGGTATCGTGAACTCTTTTGGACTGGGCACTAAAGTAGATAGCTGGGGAAACACCAATCTGGCCTGGCAAAAAACGCTGAAGAAAACGATCGGGTTAGATATGCGCCTGCTGAAAGAACGTATTTCATTCGTGGCAAATGTGTATAATAATTTCACCGATCCGCTGATCGTAAATATCGGCAATGCACCGTCTACCGGTAGCGACAACGTAATGTTTAACGTAGGAAATTCCCGCACCAAAGGATTTGATTTTACAGTGTCAGGTGCGGTGATTGATATACCGAAAGACCGCATCTCGCTCCGCATCAATGTAATGGGTAAACGGGAAAGTACTACTTACGGAGGACTGGGCAATGCGCTGGATTTGCTCAACCGGCAAAACCAGAATGCGGTGAGCCACGATAAGTCCGGCTCATTCCAGGATTACGAAAACATAAGTCAGAACCTGCAACGTTATAAAGATGGCGGACATCCGGACGACCTCTGGGCGGTACGTTCCATGGGTATAGACCCTGCCACCGGAAGAGAAGTTTTTCTGACAAAAGATGGAGAACTGACCTATAACTATGATGTAGCCAACATCGTAAAAGTAGGTAATTCCATGCCGCTGATGCAGGGCGCCATTGGGTTGTCTGGTCAGTATAAAGGATTGTCTGTAAATGTGGTCATGCGTTATATGTGGCAATCGCAACAATTCAATAATGCATTGTTCGGGAAAGTAGAAAACCTGACCCGTCAACAGGTATACTATGGCAACCTCGATAAAAGGGCTTTATATGCCCGCTGGAAACAGCCCGGTGATCAGGCACAATTTGTCGGCATCCCGAATCTTACTTATATGGAAGGCGCTGCGGCAGGATGGAACAGCTCTTATATGTCGTCCAGGTTTATACAAACAGAAAATACCCTGAGCGGCGAATCCTTGTCGGCCTCCTATAATTTTTACCAGTCCAAATGGCTGAAAGTATTGAAGCTACAGGGGCTGAATATCACCGGCTATATGAATGACATTTTCCGGTTATCGAATATTGAAAGAGAACGCGGTATTGACTACCCGTTTGCCCGTTCTTTTTCTTTCAAGGTGAATGCTACATTTTAAGGAATATCAACCAAAAGCTATGAACAAGATATTAAAACAGATATGCCTGGCAGCATTAATAATAGGAGGCGCCAGCGCCTGTAATAAATACCTGGA
Organism: Chitinophaga sp.; assembly: GCF_036566945.1. Lineage (GTDB taxonomy): Bacteria > Bacteroidota > Bacteroidia > Chitinophagales > Chitinophagaceae > Chitinophaga. Next base: position 25,934 of record NZ_DATCVJ010000945.1, read on the forward strand.
CGTAAAGCCGGAGACCAGGTTGCCGCTCACAGATGCCTTTTCCAGTGAAGCAGGGTATATGAACCAGTTGAACGGGGTATATCTTTCTATGACCACCTTTGATATGTACGGTGGCAAAATGAATATGTTGATTCCTGAAATACTGGCGCAACGCTACTTTCAGGGAAGTAATTACGACTACCGTGACCTGGCCCTGTATAATTATACCGAATCGAATACGAAGGGATTAATGAAAGGTGTATGGTCTGATTTGTACCGGCAAATCGCCAATATAAATCTGATCCTGGATAACATAGATACACAAAAACAACTTTTCAGCGGATATAATTATAATCTGATCAAAGGAGAAGCCCTGGCATTACGCACCTTCCTGCATTTTGATGCCTTGCGTTTATTTGGCCCTGTATATGGGAGTAACGACTCTGCCAACATGTCCATTCCTTACTATAGCTACCAGTCCCTGATGGCAAGGCCGTATTTGAAGGCAAATGACCTGATGGACAGTCTGCAGTCAGATATCAATAAATCGCTGGTGTTACTGGCCAAAGATCCTGTTATCACTTATGGTCCAGGGGGAGATACCAGCCACCTTTTTACCTCGTCCCGTAAAACACGCTTTAACTACTATGCCGCCAAAACATTACAAGCCAGGATGTTGCTGTACCGCCGCGATAAGGCGGGCGCATTAGCTGCCGCACAGGAAGTCATCGCCATACAACCGCTGCGGTTTCCTTTTACCGGCACCACGGATGCCAATGTAAAAGCAGATCCTTCTTTGCTGGGAGATTGCGTATTTCAGCTGGAAAATATTAAGCTGCCGCTGGTCTATAACGAATTGTTTTCTTATGCCCTGCAACCGGCATCTATCCTGGCGCCACGACTGGATATCCTCAACGGCATTTATACGGAAACATCCGATGTTCGTATCAAAACAGCCATATGGAGTGCTCCGCCAGATGGCTCCAGCTCCGGCAAATGCTTCTTTAAATATGTACCCATTTACTGGGGCGATAGCCAACTTAATATCATGATGCCCATTTTGCGGGCAGCAGAATGTTACCTGATTGCGGCGGAAGCAGCACCAGATAAAGCAACGGGCATACAATACCTGAGCACCCTGAGAATAGCCAGGAATACACAGGCGGTACTGCCTTCCGCCAACCTTACAACAGAACTAACCAGGGAATACAGACGTGAATTTTATGGAGAAGGGCAGCTGTTTTATTACTATAAAAGAATGAACACCGCATCTATTCCTGATCAAACCACCACTACGACCAGCGCTACTGTGAAAATGAGCCGTACACAATATGTGGTGCCCCTGCCGGATGAAGAGAAAATTGTACACCAACCCTGATTTATTCACCTATTAATCCAGGAAAATGAAAAAAAATATCGCATATATATGGCTCCTGCTACTCGGCATCATCTCTTTCCCTGCTTGTAAAAAAGCAGGACTGATGGAGTACCAGGCTCGTAACAATATTTACTTCTCCCCATCTCCGTCCCGCCTGTATTCAGGAGTGAAAGATAAAGACGGGTTGTTTACCTATACTTCCTTTTCCAATACGGCGATAGATACCGCAGCGATGGATACACTGTACGCCAATTTCGGTTTCTTCGATGACCAGTCACAAGAATTGAATATACTGATGACGGTATCTGCTATGGGCGACACCGTTGGACACGACCGGCCTTTCAAACTCTCCGTGGTGGGGTCCAGCACGTTGCCTGCCAACGAGTATACGATTAAGCCGGAGGACTGTGTAATGCCCCATGGCAAGGTATCTATATCGGTGCCCATTACTGTGCATCGTGATGAAATACTCCGCAAAAAATACCTGTTCCTCACCGTACTACTGGAAAGCAATGATGCATTCAGCACTGATTATTTTCATACGTTGGTGAGAACAGGTCCCGATAAATACAAAACTACTTTGATGCGCACTTTTGCAGTGGCCGACAACCTGCCGCAACCTTCCTGGTGGCAGGGAAGTAACAGCATCGGTTACTATTGCTTTGGTGCTTTCTCTCTTACCAAAATGAAAATGCTAATCACAGACCTGGAAATTCCGCTGCCTTCCCTGCTGGAAAATCAGCCGCCCCTCAGCTATATTTTTGGCCTCGCGGTGGTGTATAACTGCCACCTGGCTAAAGCACGAAAAGCCAATCATCCGGTGATGGATCTGGATGATGATACCGGTGAAGTATTTGAAATGGAGTCCAGCGACGGTGGTGGCTCCGCCTGCGAATAGCCACTTTATTATTAATCAGGAAAAATTAACGTATGAAGCTTTCAATATTCAGTCTGCCCGGTATAATAGCCCTGTTCGCCCTCGTGCTATGCGCTGGTTGCTATAAAGATCTGGGCAACTACGACTATAAAAAAGTCAATGAAATACAAATCGACACACTGCCCAATTCCATTTTCATTAACCAGTTTGATTCACTGAAACTCACACCGGTAATAAAACGTACCATGGACCAGGGCGCATTGGATGATACTACTTTGTATGGCTACAAATGGATCATTGGGCTGCCGGATTCTTCCAAAAACCTCACCACCGCAGTGGTAATCAGTACCGCCCGTGTACTGGCCGCAAAAGTATTGGTGCCCGTTGGCCGCTACGGTCTTTACCTGGAAATACGGGATAGAAAAAGCAACCAGATATTTACACAACATACCAATAACCTGGTGGTAGGTTCCGCTACCTATGAAGGCTGGTTGGTACTGAGTGATGTAAAAGGAAATGCACAACTGGATATGATCACGTATGCCAACACAGAAGTGGGCCTGGTGCGTAATATCCTCGAGCAGTCGCCGGATTTACCTAAACCCCTCAAAGGACCACGTAAGATCGCATACCATTATACCTATACCTATAACGCGGTACCCGCGCTTTTTCATGCCGCTAAATTATCCGTCGCAGACCGGTCATGGATATACCTCAGTACCGAGCAGGGTACCTGGAAGTTAAGAAGCGACTATATGTTCACCACCGGTAAATGGAATGTTCGCAATGAGTTCCTGATACCGCCGGACAGTACCACCTTTGCACCTGGTTTTGTAGGTAACGGAGAAGGATCGGTAGACTATGAAAACTGCTACATCCAGGACGGGAAAGGAAATTTCTATGAAAGAAATGCCTACGAGTATTATGTCACCAATATGAACCAGGTAGTGGGTGAGGGCGACTTTGTAGCCGCTCCTTTTTTAGGAAGAGCTTTTGGCTATAGCTGGACAGAACATACCGTCCTGTTTGACGTCCATAAAAAACGTTTTGTCCGTAGTTATCCCGGAGATGGCAACTGTACACCCATTCCTGCACCTACAGGTACTGCCCTGTTCGATTTTGACAATGTAGGCATGGACCTGGTATGGATGAAAAGCATGGATTACCTGGACCTGACCTATGCTGTAATGCGTGACCCTGCAGGCGCTTACTGGCTGCTCACCTTCGATGCACGCAGTGTGGTGACCCAAAATTCTATGGCGAAAATCACAGCGCCTGATATTAATAAAGCGGTTTTCTTTACCATAGACAAAAATTACGGTACGCTCTTTTACGGCACCGATACGAAAGTATATGCCGTACATAAAGACTTCCCCGATCAGTATTACCAGGTATTTGATGCAGGCAACCGCAAAATTTCCTGGCTGGATCAACATCAGTTCACCGGCGGCAAAGGCATTTATAACGGCGACATAAATGGTGTGCCCAATACCACCAACCTGGCGCCTTATAAAGCCAATTGGCTGGGCATTGCTACCTACGATCCGGCTAATCCCGAATATGGAAGCGGTACCCTTAGTTTCTATTTTGCGCAGGATTTTCTGGTCAACCATGCTGCCCTTTCGAAAAAAGATGAGTATCCCGGATTTGGTAAAATAGTCAGTGTTACTTACCGCGAAAGATTTTAAACTTAATAAAACACAACCATTAAAAGCGCAAAGCCCTGTAGCACCCGTTGCTACGGGGTTTTTGTTTTGTATAATTATTGTGAAAGAAATTATATTTAATATTTTTTATTAAAAAGTAGCGTCGTTTATCAGAAAAATTTTATTTTGTGGTATGCACGTGACCATGGAGGAGTTACTTTATCGCATACAATTTCACGACGACCAACTGGCCTTTAAAGCGCTGTATCAGCAGCAGGTCTTTAGATTATACCAGTTTGCTTTTGCATTTCTGAAACAGCGGCAGCAGGCAGAAGAGATCGTGAATGATGTATTTGTGAAGCTGTGGGAAAAACGGCGACAACTCGATAAGATCAGCGAAATAAAAGTATATCTCTATGTCGCGGTCAAAAATGCGGCACTTAACCACCTGCGTAAAGCCACCATCTTCACGGAAACAGACCTCGACGCGCTTCATGTGCAACATTTCCGCCTCGAAGCAGATACAGCACAACTGCTGCTCACACATGAGGTGCAACAGGCCATCGCGGCGGCTATCCAGCAATTGCCGCCTAAATGTAAGCTCATCTTCAAACTGGTAAAACAGGACGAACTATCGTATAAAGAAGTAGCCGGTATCCTGGGTATCTCTCCCAAAACAGTAGATGCACAATTAACGATTGCCATGAAAAAGCTGGCGATGCAGCTGCAAGCCTTTGCCCCCGTACCTGGCAACAGCACACAACACTGCTGACCACGCGGATTTTGTCTTTCCCAGGATTATACTGATTATACTGATTTTCCAGATTTTGTTTTTACAGGATTAAAAAAGATTAGCGAAGATTAACAAAATGTATTGTTAGTCTTCGCTAATCTTTTTTTAATCAAATAATCAAAAGATAAAAATCCGGAAAATCAGTATAATCAGTATAATCCTGAGAAAGACAAAAAAAACACACCCTCCTTTTAGGGAATCCACTCCGGATCGGTGTCCTTATACGCAGATCCTATCTGGAAATAAATGAAATCAGAAAGAATAGCTGCACTGCTGGCGAAAAAAGCAGGACGTGCAGCCACCATAGAAGAGTTGGAAGAACTGGAACAGCTGCTGGCGGAAGATCCTGCTGCTGCCCGGCTGGCCAGCATTATCCAAACCGTGGGCAACAGCGATGCCGCCGCCGAAGCTGCATTTGCCGCTACCGGATGGGAGCAGCTCTCGCCCCGACTCGCCCCGGCACGCACACCATTGCTGCGCAAACCCGCCTTCTGGTGGGCGGCAGCAGCCATGATAGGGGTACTAACGGTAACGGGTATAGGATGGGAGCGACTGCATCAGCACAAAGAGGTGCCATTGGCCGCCAGCATACAACAACTGGTAGCACCCATGGGCAAAACCGTAAAAGCATTGTTGCCGGATGGGACCACCGTATGGCTCAACGCCGGCAGTAAACTGAGTTATGATGCCAATTTTAGTCGTACCAACCGTAGTATAAATGTTACGGGAGAAATATTTCTCGATGTGGTAAAGGATGATACCAAACCGTTTATCGTGCATACCAACAACCTGGATGTGCATGTACTGGGCACTTCCTTTAACATCAAAGCATACGACGACGACAACAACTCCGAGGTGACCGTGATAGGAGGGAAGGTACAGGTGATCATGCGCAACAGCCCGGAGAAAAAAGTAGTCCTGTTGCCGCATGAAAAGCTGGTGCTGGCCGTGAAGCCCAAAGCCGCCACCCAACCGGATACGCCGGGGCACGTGCGTTTCCAGGTACAGGGCCTCATCGGCACCAAAGATACCAGTCTAGTGATGGAAACCGCCTGGCGCGACCAGAAACTGGCCTTCATGAATGAAACGTTTGAAGAGGTAGCCCGGAAAATGGAACGGCAGTTTAATGTCACCATTTCTTTTGAAAAAGAAAGTATGAAGACGGAAATACTCAGCGGCGTTTTCGAAAAAGAGGACATCGGCAAAGCACTCGGACTGCTGCAAATGATTACACCATTTCACTACAGGATAGAACAACAACACATCTATCTATCTGAATAATAACGAACAGTCAACATTTTATCAAACCAAAAATTACCTGTAATGCAAACACACGCGAACAACTGCAGCACCTGATAAGGTAAAAAAAAGGAAGAGCGTTCACTCTTCCCTTAAAAGGCTTATGTGTATCAACAGGGGTAAGCAGGCTTCGAAACTTCACTTACACCCTTCTTTACAAACCTTTCTAAAACAAATCTATGAAAAAAAGAAGATTTGGCAGGGCATCCTATGCGCTCCGCCAGACACTCAAACTATTCCTCATTATGAAGTTATGCTTTGTTGTGATGCTGATATCCTGCCTGCATGCTTCCGCTACTGTCTTTTCCCAGGAAAAGTTCACCTTGTCTTTCATAAAGACGGATGCAGACAAAATTTTTGAAAAGATCCAGAAAGAAAGCAACTATCGCTTCTTTTACAATTATAACTCCATCCGGAAGCTGGGTAAAATCGATTTGCAGGTGCGGGATGCCGGGTTAACCGAAATTATGAGCCGTGTACTCGATAGTTCTATGGCCTATAAAATCGTAGACCAAAACCTGGTCATCATTTCCCCACGCACAGAAGCCGCTGCCGATAAGGTAACCGGCCGCGTGGAAGATGCCAAAGGCACCCCACTCATCGGTGTTTCTGTGAAAGTAAAAGGCAGCAGCCAGGGCGCCATCACCGATGCAACAGGTAACTTCTCTGTATCCGCTTCCGCAGGAGCCGTACTCGTAGTGACTTACATGGGCTTCGAACCCAAAGAAGTAACCGTAAACAATAATGAACCATTACGCATTGTGCTGGAAGAATCTACCAGCGGCCTTAATGAAGTGATCGTGATCGGTTATGGTACCCAGAAGAAAAAAGATGTGACCGGCGCCATCAGCTCCATCGGTGGAAAAGACCTGCGCAACGTGCCGGTACGCAATGCCGCTGAAGCCCTGCAGGGTAAAGTAAGCGGTGTTACCGTAGTGCAAAGCAGCGGTAGCCCCGGCGCACCGCCCGTAGTACGTATCCGCGGTATCGGTTCTATCAATGGTAGCAATACGCCCCTGTACATCGTAGACGGCCTGCCACAAACAGATATCGGCTGGCTCAATCCCAACGATATTGAATCAATGGACATCCTCAAAGATGCATCTACTGCCGCTATCTATGGCGCCAGGGCCTCCAACGGCGTAGTAATCATCACCACCCGCAAAGGCAGTCGCACCGATCAGAAAATGCGTGTCACCTTCGATAGCTACACCGGCGTACAATCCGCCTGGAAACGCCCGGAAATGCTCAATGCAGCCGAATTCATGACCTATAAGCAAAGAGCCGCTACCGCCGGAGGGTCTCCCTTACCTACCAGTATGGATACAGAAGAAAAAAGAACCCAACTGCTCAAATTCGTCAGCGATAATACCGGTAGCCCCAATGGCACCGACTGGTGGAAAGAAATTATGCAGAACAATGCACCTATACAAAGCTATAACATTGGTGTAAGTGGCGCCGGCAAGAACCTGGTATACGCTACCAGCGCAGGTTATATGAAACAGAAAGGCATTGTGAAAGGCTCCGACTATGAACGTATCTCCTGGAGAACGAATGTAGGCGCTGATATCAGCCCCCGTGTAAAACTCTCCACCAACATGAACCTGATCTATGAAAGCCGCCGTAATGTGGATGAAAACAATCCCTATACCGGTACCATTTTCAGCGCCATGACGGCAGATCCGATCACACCGGTATACCGCAACAACCTGAAAGGCACACCCGCTTTTTTCAGCAGCATCATGGATGGCTATGAAGCCAATAATCCTTACTCTCAATACGCCGGTATCCTCTATTCCAACAAGCCTAACCCGGTAGCCCAGGTAGAGCGCATGCAACAAAGTGTATGGGAGGGTATCGCCATCAAAGCCGGTGCAGCACTGGATGTGAAGATCGTTGATCCGCTCACCTTCCGCAGCAACTTCGGACTGGACATTGCCCGTGGCCTCTCTAAAGGATTTACGCCATCGTATTTCCTCAATCCTTTCGACTACAGCACCTATAATACGGTCAGCAACTCCTCCAGCTGGAACAATTATTTCGTGTGGGAGAACACACTCAATTTTGATAAAACATTTGGTCGGCATCACGTAACTGCCTTAGCTGGTATTTCAGCAGAGCTGACCAAAGGACTTTCTTACGCTGCTTCCAAGCAGGGAATAGTGAACAATGAAGTAGACATGCGCATCATCGATGCGGCTACCCTGAATCCCGGTGCTTCCGGCTATAATTATTCCAGTGCCTTACAATCATTCTTCGGCCGGATCAACTACGTATATGCGGACCGTTATATTCTCGCCGCCAACGTACGTCGTGACGGCACTTCCAATTTTGGTGATGGCTACCGCTGGGGTACTTTCCCCTCGGCCTCTGCAGCATGGCGGTTTACAGAAGAAAATTTTTTGAAAGCAGCAGGGCTCAACTGGCTGACCAGCGGTAAACTGCGCGCCAGTTACGGTTCCATCGGTAACCAGTACATCGGCGGTGGCAGCGGTTTGTATCTATCTACT
>NZ_DATCVJ010000946.1:0-15053 GCF_036566945.1 Chitinophaga sp.
CGGCAATATGAACAACTCATTCACGAAGTACAACTCATAGCAAAAGAAACGGCGGCCAATATCATTCAACACCGCCTGCAAATTGTGCTGCTGTTACTGCAACGCTGGTATGCTGCCACACACCCCGAAGAAGTAGCTGCCGCCACCAACCACCTCATCAACCGCTTCCTCGGACTGCTGGAAAAGCATTATGCACAATATCATGAAGTAAGCTACTACGCCGGCCAGCTGCATGTTACCGCCAGCTATCTGAACCAGGTATGTAAAAAAGAATCCGGCAAAACTGCCGGAGAATATATCCGCGAACGCCTGCTGCTGGAAGCCAAACGGATGCTCACCCTCACCGACATGGATGTAAAGGAAGCCGCCTACACGCTGGGCTTTAATGACACTTCCTATTTCTCCCGCTTCTTTAAAAAATATACCGCACTCACGCCACTGGATTTCCGGCGCCAGTTATAAAAAGTACCCGCACTTTTATAACCAGTACCATTTTCGAGGGAACGGCCGGGGTACCTTTGCGGCATGGAGCAGGTGATCATGAAAAAAGCCCGGGAAACGGGCCATACGGTGAATAATATGTTGGTGATGCTGATGGCCGTGACCTGCGGCCTCGTAGTAGCCAACATCTACTACAATCAGCCATTGCTGTTACAAATGGCCACTACATTTGGTGTCAATGATCAGCAAATAAGTGTGATCGCTACCATCACACAGGTGGGGTATACGCTGGGACTATTATTTATTGTACCATTGGGAGATAAAACAGAACGTAAAAAATTAATCCTCTTTAAACTGGCCGGAGCAGCGGTTTTCATGGGCATGGCCGCGATGGCCACCCACTACTGGACCATGGTCATTGCCAGTTTGCTGATTGGATTTTTTTCTGCCGTACCACAACTGCTGTTACCGATGGCGGCCACCCTGGCACCAGATGCCACCCGTGGCAAAATAGTAGGGAAGGTAATGAGTGGGCTGCTGGTAGGTATCCTCTTATCCAGAACCCTGAGCGGCTTTGTGGGCGCACATTTCGGATGGCAGGCCGTATTTTTTTCCGGCAGCTTTGCCATGGTGATATTATGGATCGTGCTGGCATGGAAGCTGCCAGAAAATCCACCTTCCTTCGAAGGCAGCTATGGTAGCCTGATGCGCTCCCTCGGCACCCTCACAAAAGAATTGCCTCCGCTGCGACAGGCAGCATTCACGGGCTTCTTCATGTTCGGCGCCTTTAGCATTTTCTGGACCACACTGGTATTTTTGCTGGAAGGAGCCCCCTTCTATTATAAAAGCGATATGGTAGGATTATTTGGTCTCATAGGTACCTGCGGCGCGCTGGCAGCGCCACTCGCCGGCAAATCGGCCGATACCAAAGGACCACAGTTTGCCATCCGGCTGGGCATCATCGGTGCCTTGCTGGCATTTGTGATCATGGGCTTTTCCGCTGGCTCATTGACAGGCTTAATTATCGGCGTCATCCTGTTAGATATTGGCATGCAGATCACACATATTTCCAATCAGTCGAAAGTATTTGCCCTACGGCCACAGGCACGTAGCCGGCTCAATACCATCTATATTTCCAGCGCCTTCGCCGGCGGATCTATTGGCTCGCTCCTCGGCGCACAAGCCTGGAACTACTGGCAATGGACGGGCGTCACCATTCTTGGCGCCGTATTCATCATCAGCGCCGCTATCATTAATCTAAAAAAACAGCCCATCACATCTATATGAAAAAAATCTGGCTCTCTTCCCTGGCTATCTTTTGCGGTATCACTGCATTCAGTCAGCAAAAAAAAGCGGACCTCCTGATTAAGTCCGTTCGCATCATTGATATAAAAACCGGCAAGATCACCGCCCATCAGGCCATTGCGGTACGCAACGACAGTATCATACAGATCATGGATAACCAGCAGGCAAAACAATACAAAGCCACCCAAACAGTGGATGCCAGCGGTAAATACGCCATGCCCGGCCTGTGGGATATGCACATGCACTTCGGCGGCGGCGATACCCTGAGCGAAGAAAATAAAAACTTCCTCCCTTTGTATCTCGCTAACGGCATCACTACTATCCGCGACTGTTCTGCAGATATCAGTCAGGACGTATTACAATGGCGCGATGAAGTAAACAAAGGACAGCTCCAGGGACCTACTATCTTCACGTCCGGTCCTAAACTGGAAGGGTATAAATCTGTCTGGCTGAACGACCTGGAAATAGGCACTTCGGCAGAATTGCAACAGGCATTCGATTCTCTCCAAAAACTGAAAGTAGATTTCGTAAAAATTACAGAGAACACTATTAAACCAGAGATCTACCTGGAAGCATTACACGAAGCCAGGAAAAGAGGCATGCGCATCTCCGGTCACGTACCCTATGTACTTACCATGAAACAGGTAGTGGACGCCGGTCTTTGCTCAGTAGAACACCTTACCTATGCATGGAAATCCGGTGTAAAAGATGATGCAGCATTATCCCGCGCCATCGCCAGCGGCGAAATAAAAGGAGCCGCCATCAATCAATATATTCTGCAAAATTTTGATACCGCTGCAGCCATGAAAACCTACCGCTATATGGCGGAGAAAGGCACCTACCTCACACCCACACTCACACTTGGTCAGGTAATGGCTTACTTCGATCAGGACAATCACGCCAACGATCCCTATCTGCAATACATCGGAAAAGGACTGCAACGCACCTACCTGTGGCGAATAAAAAGAATCGCAGCAGATGATAGCGCGGCTATTGCACGCCGCAAAATGATCTACGAAACTTCCTCTTCCATTCTTCCCCTGCTGCAAAAAGCAGGCGTGAAATTAATGGCAGGAACAGATGCCGGATATCTGAACTCTTTCGATTTCCCGGGCATCGGCTTACACCAGGAATTGGCGCTGATGGTGAAGTTTGGATTAACACCTTTGCAGGCATTACAGGCATCGGTGATCAACTCGCCCGCCTACCTGCACCAAACCAATTATGGCGCTATTGCCGCCGGCAAAAAAGCTGATATCCTATTGCTGGATGCCAATCCCGTAGCGGATATCCACAACACGCAGAAAATTAATGCACTCGTGGTAAAAGGTAAACTGCTCGACAGAGCAGCCCTGGATCAGCTGCTACAGGAAGTAAGAGAAAAGACAGCACTCACTAAATAATGCAGCGGAGTTTGTCTTACTCAGGATTATACTGATTTAGATGATTTTCCAGATTTTTACTTTTTTGATTTTGTAAGATTTAAAAGATGAGCGAAGACAAATACGGATATCCGCATTTGTCTTCGCTCATCTTTTTTAATCCTGTAAAAACAAAATCGGGAAAATCATCTAAATCAGTATAATCCTGAGTAAGACAAAAAATCGCTTTACCTAATCGCTGAAAACAACCTCCCCCACCTGATCCGGTTCTTATGATAGCTCAACCAGATGATCGACGCTTTCCCTACAATATGATCTTCCGGAACAAAGCCCCAGAAGCGCGAGTCCGTAGATTCATTGCGGTTATCTCCCATCATCCAGTAATAATTTAATTTAAAAGTATAGGTACTGGTTTCCTGCCCGTTGATATAAATTTTATTACCGTCTGTTTTCAGGGTATTGTGTTCATAGGTAACGATAATACGTTTGTAGAATGGTAAAGTAAGGGTATCCAGTTTCACGGTTGCGCCCTTCTTAGGAATGTATAACGGACCAAAACAATCCTCGTTCCACTCGTAATGTTTCTCATCGAATGGAAATACGCGGGAGTCGGCAAAGGCATCATAGGTTTTACGTGTCACGATAGCCCCCATGCTGAGTAGTGTATCCACATTGGCGGTGGTAAGATTGTAAATAAATCTCGTGGAATCGATGGTAGGTCTGGAAATATGATCTGTTCCCAACTGTTCCAGCAAGCCGCTGTCGATAGGCAGATGATTGGGCATGGTCACAAAGTACCGTGCTTCAAAATGACGGGGTACCCGACCCGGCTCACCATTAATATATACAATACCGTCAATGATCTGCAAAGTATCACCACTTACGGCGATACATCGTTTAATCCAGTTTTCTCTTTTATCGACCGGCCTTGTCACCACCGGCGAATAATTTTTGCGAACATATTCATACCCCAGCGAGCGAACCAGTGAATAGTAATCTTCATCTTCCCCCGCCACGTTTTTCACCACACTATCGCCACAAGGATAATTAAATACAATCACATCATTCCGCTGTACGCTGCTGAAACCTGGCAGTCTCTTATAAGGCCATTCTATAGCCGTAGAAAAAGGCTGTATATTTTTCGTAAAAGGAAGGGTATGATGCGTAAAAGGCCATGCCAGCGGTGTATTAGGGATACGGGGGCCATAGCTGATTTTGCTGACAAAAATAAAATCATTCACCAACAGGGTTTTCTCCATCGAAGCACTCGGGATAACAAACGCTTCGAAAATGAAAGTACGGATAAGGGTAGCAGCAACCACCGCAAAAAGAGCCGCTTCTATCCATTCCCTTACTTTAGATTTCTTCCGGACGCCTTCTTCTGCCTGACTTACATTGCTGAAAAAAAAACTCATTTGGACGCGGTTTTGGATAAGTAACTACTAAACAATTTAATTAATTAAACCCACATCTTTTCAAAATTTATATAAACGAAAACGGCTGCTGTCATGATGCAGTGCGGATCTTACCAAAATCGCCACAGACAAACATTATAAGCAAAATAAGGGATCATCACGTATACGCGGGTACGTTAGGAAGCTGATGTTATTCCGACTTTTTCCGCAAAAAAGTATATATACGATATGGGCTTTTTAAAAAATTTCAGCAAGATAAAATCGTTTTATTAAATTGCTTAGCATAACTGCTTGCCCGGTTATACATTTATCCACGTTAAAAAACGAGACGCACATGCATACTTCAAGACGTTCATTCATTCAGCAAACAGGACTCATGGCTGCTGGCATGATGTTACCCGGCAGCATCTTCGCTATGACCGGCAATAAAGCACTTCCTAAAAAAATAGGCTTACAACTATATACCCTCCGGGAGGAGCTGGCCAAAGACGCCAAAGGTACGCTGGCGAAAGTAGCCGGCATTGGCTATAATGAAGTAGAAACCTTTTATGGCTACCAGGGCGCAGCCGATAAAGGCGAATTCTGGGGATTAAAACCCAACGCACTCAGTGCCCTCCTGAAACAATACCATCTTACCACGCCCAGCGGACATTATCAGCTGAACGATTACCTGACCCGTGGCAATGGTAATGCGGATGCCCTGCAACCGCAAATTGAACTGGCCGCTGCACTCGGTCAGCAATATTTCATTGTACCAGTACTGCCACTCTCCCTTTGGGATAAAAAACTGGTGGCAGATGACTACAAGTTCATGGCCGCACAACTCAATAAAGCCGGTGAAATATGTAAAAAACATCACCTCCATATCGGCTATCACAACCACTACTGGGAGTTTAAAAAACTGGCAGATACCGACAGCACCGGTTATGATATTATGCTGAAAGAAACTGATCCCACGCTCGTATCGTTCGAACTCGATCTTTTCTGGGCAGTGAAATCAGGCCGCGACCCCATCACACTCTTTAAAGAAGCCCCCGGCAGATTTGTTGCCTGGCACGTGAAAGACATGGATAAGAACAATACCACCAGTCTCACCGCCGCCGGCACAGAAAACAAAACCTCCATGGAACTGCTCTCCGGTGTCACCTTCGCCGAAGTAGGTACCGGCAGCATCGACTTCAGCAAAATATTCGCCCAGGCAAAACTCGCCGGCGTAAAACACCTGTTCGTAGAACAGGATAAAATCACCATCGATCCATTCCAGAGTGTTACCACCAGCTATAAGTACGTGAAGAATGTATTGCTGAAATAGCAAATTTTTGTCTTACTCAGGATTATACTGATTTAGATGATTTTCCGGATTTTTACTCTTTTGATTTTTTTATTAAAGAGATTAGCGAAGACAAATGTGGGTATCCGCATCATCTTCGCTAATCTCTTTAATCTTTTTTAATCCTGAAAAATAAAATCTGGAAAATCATCTAAATCAGTATAATCCTGAGTAAGACAAAAATTCGCGTAATTTCGCACGAAAGCAAGTTACATATGGCGATGCATGAAGTAGAATCATTGGTGGAGCTATCCGTTTATTGCCTGGACAAAAGTCAGGAAGAAGGACTGGATCGCAGGAGCCTCTTTTACAATCTATACAAATTACAAAACCGGTTCGACACCGGCTTTACCCATTTCCGGGTAATGGACCTGTTAATCAAACATCATTTCGTATATACCTTTCCGGTAACCGCGCACCCGGCATACAGCACCCACGCTGCATGGTTTGACGCGCTGGCCGCCAGTCAGAAATTCAGCTTCATTTACCAGCAGCCTACAGAAGTGTGGGACGAAGAAACCAACCCGGTAATTGGCTACGCCAATTATGACTTCCCAACAAAAACATATATTTTATACTGTGATGCAGGGTCTGCACTCTGGGCCAACCTGGTTTCGCAGGGTACCATTTCCGGCGACGATGCCGTGGCGCCGGTAGACATGGACATGTTTGCGATGGCACATGAAATTACAGAAATAGCCGGCGAGCAGAAAGACAAAGACCTGCTGGCGCTCTGGTATCAGCTTATTCCCTATATGGTGATGCAGGCAGAACAGGAAGGCGAAACCATCCACTACAAAGCATTGGAAGCTATCCAGGATTTAATTGTCGCCAACGATGCCATTAAAGAAGAAGGATTACCACCTGCCGATGAACTACCTGTAGGTGGTGAGCTGGGTAAATTCTGCCAGTGGTGGTATGCGCCGGCGGCAGACAAAATGAAAACCACCGCCGACCCGGAAGAAGAAATAGATCTCGAAGCCATTCCATTTACGGAAAACGTAGAAAAAAGCGCCGCCTGGTACGAACAACAGGTAGTACAAATTCTGCAGGAAGCCAACGACGCCATCAGCCGGATGGAAGACCAGGGCGCCGATGAAGCCACCCGGCAAAATATTTTCAACCGCCTCCAACAGGGACTGCAATATGCACAACAGGGACTGGACCTGTCACCCGCCGAACCCGGCCTGCTGATGAATAAAGGCTCTATTCTGCTGTTGCTGGAACAATATGAGCTGGCACTCGCCACCTATGATCAGGCACTCGCTATTGCACCGGAAAATCCATATGTGCATTTGAATCGCGCAGTACTCTTTTATCATATGGAACAAATTCCTGCGGCCATCGCTTCTTTTGAACACCTGCTCCAACTGGACCCTGGCAACGAATTTGCACAACAATGGCTCGCTCATCTGAAAGGCAATGCACAATAATTGCAAGGATATTGAAAAAGCACCCGGCATCATACTGCCGGGTGCTTTTTTTTTAAAAAAAATCTCTAAAAGATATGCAATACAGCGGATAAACTATTTGTGGTAACGTGTGTTAATTATTGAAGCCACGAAAAATCACACTAATGGATAAACTACTGCGCAATTTTGAAAAATACACCTGCTACACACTGCTGGGAATAGGGATGTTCTTTATTGTATTTCAGACCGTGGAATTGATATGGCTGACCATTACCGGATTCATGAAAAGATTCGAGGAAATCGGACTCGCCTATGCACCGGAATATGGTCGTAATATGGTCCTCCTCTTCTTCAATGTATTGCTGGCATTGGAAATCCTGGAAACAGTCAAAGTCTTTGAAAAAAGTCACGAAGTCAAAATACGCATCATACTCATGGTATGTATGATTGCCGTTAGCCGGAAAATACTGATGCTGGATATCTTCGAAGGTAATCCCATGTCAGAAATCGCACTGGCCACGCTGATCGTCGCATTAAGCTTCGGATATTATCTCATTAATAGAAAACCGCCCGCAAAACACGAAGAATAAATCACGCGTTACTTCGCACCCGCCTGCTGCAACATGGCCACGATGGCCGTATATCCCCTTTTCTTCGCATGCTGCAAGGCGGTAATACCATCCTTATCGCCAATGTTCACATCCGCGCCCGCAGCAATCAACATCTTCACCACCTGCTGATGGGTAGCACCTCCCTGACCTAATATCACGGCTTCCAGCAAGGCCGTCCACCCGAGGCGGTTAATATGATTCAAAGGAAAATTTTTATCCGCCAGTATCAGGGAGATGACGTCAATATGTCCACGCTCACAAGCCGGTATCAGCGCAGAGCCACCATAACGGTTGTACACCTTGTAATCAGCGCCGGCAGCCATACACATTTTCAGGATGTCCGCATATCCTTCCGCGCCCGCATACAGAAAAGGAGAGTCCTGCATGTTATCCTGCGCATTCACATTGGCCCCTGCTGATATCAATACCTGCGCTGCCGCTGCCTGATGATGGTAAGTGGCTACCATCAATGGCGTACGCCCATCCGCATCCCTGGTTTCCAATAATGCCCTGTCTGATAACGCACGCTGAATAGCGGCAGTATCGTTATTGGCGGCCGCTTTGAAAATATTATTTCCGGTCATGGTAACCTCTTTATTTTTTTGTGCACATGCCGTGTTGCTACACCACAGCAGGGCCAGTAAAAAGATCAGTCGCATATAATAGTTAGTTGCTGCTTACAAAAATAGGCATCCACGCCCACCAACAATGGTGCTGATCCGGGATAAAACAGGATTTATTAAAACAAATAGTTACACCAAAATACCAATATTTTTTCCTACCTTATTAGTGAAAAACTCTGATGTAAAATGTCCGCTGAAAACGACCAACAACACTCCGCTCACAAAAAGGATAGACAGGAAGCCCGTCGTGACTTTCTGAAGCAATCCTCTGCAATGATGGCGCTGGCGCTTACGCCGCCACTGGTGATGAAAGCAGCACAACACGAGGAAGCCATTGCCGGCATCTTCGAAAAGATGCCGGTAAGCATGGAGATAAATGGAAAAAAAATGCAGCTCTCCGTGGAGCCACGCACCACCCTCCTGGACCTCCTGCGCGAACAACTGGCCATGACCGGCACCAAAAAAGGCTGTGATCATGGACAATGCGGCGCTTGCACAGTACATGTAAACGGCCGCCGCATTAACGCCTGCCTCACCCTTGCTGTGATGCAGGAAGGTAAACAAATCACTACCATCGAAGGGCTCGCCAATGGCGATCAGCTGCATCCCGTGCAGGAAGCTTTCATCAAACACGACGGCTTCCAGTGTGGTTACTGCACCCCCGGACAAATCATGTCCGCTGTAGCCTGCCTCCGCGAAGGACATGCAGGCTCTCCGGAAGAAATACGTGAATTCATGAGCGGTAACATCTGCCGCTGTGGCGCATACGACAATATTGTAAATGCCATCACCGATGTAAAAAAAGGAGGGAAAACAGTATGAACCAATTCTCCTATGTAAGGCCCGCCAACCTGAAAGCCGCTATTGACGCCGTAGGGAAAGACAATGCCCGCTTCATTGCCGGTGGTACCAACCTGCTGGATCTGATGAAAAGTGGTGTGGTGATACCGGAAAAACTGGTAGACATTAACCGCCTTCCCCTGAAAGATATTCAGCTCAATGATGGCACCCTGCATATCGGCGCCCTGGTACTCAACAGTGACCTGGCCGCTCATGCACTCGTAACAACGCATCATCCGCTGCTGTCCCAGGCCCTGCTGGCAGGCGCCTCACAGCAGCTCCGCAATATGGCTACCGTGGGTGGTAACATGATGCAGCGTACCCGCTGTTCCTATTTCTACGATACCACCATGCCCTGCAATAAACGTAGTCCCAACAGCGGCTGCGGCGCTATTGGCGGCATCAACCGCATGCACGCCATTTTTGGCGCCAGCGATAGCTGCATTGCCGTGCACCCCAGCGATATGTGTGTGGCCCTCGCCGCGCTGGATGCCACCGTACTGGTCACCGGCCCCAAAGGCAACCGCCGCATCCCGTTTGCAGACTTTCACCGGCTGCCCGGCAATACACCACAACTGGATAATAACCTCGGCAAAAATGAACTGATTACCGCCGTGGAAATTCCAGCCAATGCCTTCACCAAAAATATATACTACCTGAAAGTACGTGACCGCGCTTCCTACGCATTTGCACTGGTATCCGTTGCTGCAGCACTGGATATCCGCGATGGCGTCATTCAGGGCGCCCGTCTCGCCATGGGTGGTGTAGCACATAAGCCCTGGCGCTTACCCGATGCCGAAAAAGCACTCACCGGAAAAGCACCTACGGCAGAAAATTTTCGCATGGCAGCCAACATCGCGATGCAATCTGCCAAAGCTTATAAACACAATATGTTTAAACCAGCACTGGCACTCAACAGCATTCAAACCGCCTTACAAAAAGCAGCCACCGTATGAAAAAACAACAAACAGGACAGTCCATGGACCGTGTAGATGGCCGCCTGAAAGTAACCGGCGGCGCTAAATATTTCGCAGACTATCACGTCGACGAATTACTATATGCCGCACTCGTGTGCAGCCCCATCAGCCATGGTACCATCAAAAGCATTAACGCTACCAAAGCCCTGCGCGCACCCGGTGTAGCCGATGTGGTATCTCATCTCAATGCACCAAGGGTAGCAGGTTATCAATCGTCCAAACCCGGCGAAAAAAACGGATTGCAGATCTTCAAAGATGACCGCATCTACTCCAACGGACAACCCGTAGCGATTGTAGTAGCCAATACCCTGGAACGCGCTGTACACGCCGCCACACTGGTAGAAGTGGAATACAACCAGGAAACACATTATACAGACATGAACGCCAGCATCGGCAAAGCCTTTCAGAACAGTCGTATGAAAGACTATCTCCGCGGAGAAGCCGGCGCATGGGAAAAAGCAGCCGTGACCCACAGCGCGGAATATACCATTCCTCTGGAAGTACACAACCCCATGGAATTAGCGGGCATCATCGCCCACTGGACAACACCCGACACACTCACGCTCTACGCCAAAACACAAGGCGTAAAAAGCGTACAGGAAACCATCAAAGATTTATTCCAGATACCAGAACAAAACATCACCGTACACTCGCAATTCGTTGGCGGCGGTTTTGGTATGGCCCTGCGCATCTGGCCACTGGAAGTAGCTACCATACTGGCCGCAAAAAAAATACGCAAACCGGTGAAACTCGTGATCACCCGCGACCAGATGTTTACACTGGTGGGCTATCGCCCCAATGCCACCCAGAAATTAAGTCTCGGTGCTACAGCGGAAGGTAAACTAACCGGCATCACCCACGAAGCGGTGGCCATCACTTCTCCCTACGAAGATTTTACAGAAGGCATTGTAGCCATGAGCAAGTTCATGTACGCCTGCCCCAACGTAAATACCAAATATCAGCTGGTACCGCTCAATATGAGTACACCCGTGTGGATGCGCGGCCCCGGCGAAGCTACCGGCGCCTTTGCGCTGGAATCCGGCATCGATGAACTGGCATATAAACTGAAAATGGACCCGCTCCAACTCAGGATCCTGAATCATGCCGACACCGACCCGGAAAGAAATCTTCCTTTTTCCAGTAAATATTTGAAAGAAGCATACACATTGGGGGCAGAAAAAATTGGCTGGTCTGCCAGGAACCCTGTTCCCCGCAGCACAGAAGAAAATGGCATGCTGGTTGGCTATGGCATGAGCAGTGGCACTTTCGGCGCCTACCGCGGTAAAGCTACGGTATCGGCTACACTAAAAGCAGATGGCTCCCTGATCCTGCAAAGCGCTGCCAGCGATATCGGTCCCGGCACCGCTACTGCCATGGTACAAATTGCAGCAGACGTGACCGGCATCACACCCGAAAAAATAAAGTTTATGTTGGGAGAATCTGTCTATCCGTTTGCACCGGAACAAGGCGGTTCTTCTACCGTATCTACTGTAGGCAGCGCAGTATCGGATGCCTGTAAAGAGCTGCAGCAACAACTCGCCACCATTGCCATCAGTAATATTCCGGCCTTTAAAACGGCTACACCGGAAACCATTGTTTTTGAAGATGGACAACTGATCACTGCCAATCAGGAAACAAAAATCAGTTACGAAACACTCTTACAACAGCAGCACCTGCCGGAAGTAAAAGTAATGACCACCTCTCAGGGCGGCGCCGAAAGAAAAAAATACTCCATGTATTCTTTCTCTGTTCACTTCGCCAAGGTACATGTACATCCGGATACTGGCGTGGTACGCATTCAACACATTGTTAGCGTAGCCGATGCCGGCACCATCGTAAATGCCAAAACAGCCCGCAGCCAGATGATTGGCGGCGTTGTAGGCGGCATAGGAATGGCACTAACGGAAGAGGCTATACTGGATCATCGCTTCGGAAGATTTGTAAATAATAACTTTGCGGATTATCACGTGGCCGTTAACGCAGATACTCCCCCCACCGATGTATATTTCATCAACAAAAAAGATCCTTACATTAATCCCATGGGCTCCAAAGGCATGGGAGAAATAGCTCTGATAGGCTTTGCCGCCGCCGTTTCCAATGCTGTATTCAATGCTACGGGCAAGCGCGTACGCGATTTACCCATTACACCAGACAAAGTATTGAATACCGCCGCAACTGTTTAGTACACTAAGAAAAATTACATGAAAGAACTCGAAGATATCGTGAAAGCATACCATACTGCCTGCCGGCAGGGACTGAAAACAGCACTGGCCACCGTAGTGCATGTTGAAGGCTCTGCTTACCGGCAACCCGGTGCACGTATGCTGGTAACAGAAAACGGCCAGCTCACCGGCGCCATCAGCGGTGGCTGCCTGGAAGGAGATGCCCTCCGGAAAGCACAACTGGTGATACTACAACAACAACCCATGCTGGTGACGTATGATACCAATGATGAAGACGATGCCAAACTAGGCGTAGGACTCGGCTGCAATGGCGTGATACATATACTCCTGGAACCCGTCAACAACGACGATCCACGCAACCCGGTAGCCCTGCTGCAGGAAGTAATCAGCCACCGTACACCCGCCGTACTCGTGACCCTTTTTACGCTGCACAACCGCAAAGCGCCACAACCCGGCACCTGCCTGGTACTCACCGCCAACGGACAAATGCAACATCACATTCCTGACTGTCACCTGCAAAATGCCATTACCGCAGATGCACACCTGGCACTGCAAACACAAACCACTTTCACGAAAACATACCTCTCTACCGGTAACGACTATACGGCACATACTGCCTATCTGCCCCCGGCACCTCAGTTACTGATTGCCGGCGCTGGCAACGATGTAATACCACTCGTGAAAATGGCCAACCTCCTGGGTTGGCATACCATCGTGGCAGACGGCCGCCCCGGATACGCTACCAGCAAACGCTTCCCGGATGCCACCCAACTCATTACCGCCAAACCAATACAGGTGCTATCACAGGTGCAAACCGACCAGCACACAGCGGTAGCCCTCATGACACATAATTATAATTACGATCTGGCACTGCTGGCGCAACTGCTCCCGCTGCCACTGCCCTATATCGGCGTATTAGGTCCCGCAAAAAAACTGGACCGCATGCTGGAAGAATTGACAGAGAATGGCATCGTTATTTCCAGGCAACAACGGGCACGCATATACGGACCCGCAGGACTGGACCTCGGCGCCGAAACAGCAGAAGAAATAGCACTGTCAGTGATCAGCGAAATAAAATCCGTATTGTCCGCAGCGGATGCCTCCTCTCTGCGGGAAAAAACAACCACCATCCACTCACGTGAACAACAAATCATTCTTCAACAACAACTATAATGGAAACAACCGGCATCATCATCCTGGCGGCAGGCGCCTCAAAAAGACTGGGAACACCCAAACAACAATTGCCCTTTCAGAATAAAAGCCTGTTACAAAATGTAGTACATACCGCCAGACAATCAGGCTCCATGCCAATAGTGGTCGTACTCGGCGCTTTCGCCACACAAATTAAACAACAACTGGCCACAGAAAAAGTAAACACCGTGGTCAATCCCGCCTGGCCCTCCGGCATGGGCGGCTCCATTACAACAGGCTTACAACACCTGCTGCACCTATCCCCTCACGTCAACAGCGCATTGCTGCTGCTCTGCGATCAGCCTTTCATTACCACCTCCCTGCTGGAAGAAATGTATGCGCTGAAAAGCAGTTCCGGTAAAGCCATCGTAGCCTGCTCCTACGGCAACACCATCGGCACCCCCGCCCTGTTCGACAAATCCATCTTCCCCCAACTGCTGTCCCTGACCGGACAGGAAGGAGCCAAAAAAATACTCCTGCAACATCCCGAACAAGTGGCCACCGTCGACTTCCCCCAAGGCGCAGTAGATATTGACACCAACGGCGATTATGAACAACTGCTGGCGAAAGTATAAATCGCGAACTGTTCACTATATCAATCAAGCTATTGGCATACCTGTCAGTATCCATCACCCCTGCCGGTAAACATCCTCCTACCTACTTATAAACATCCTGCACACCTCCCTGCAAACATCCTGCAGGCGGCTAAACCATTCCCTCCACTTTCATGTCCTCAAATCAAGAAATGGAAAAATAAAAAATCAGTATAATCATCATAATCAGTATAATCCTGCTCAAAGACAAAAAAAATTTTGCAGATAAAAGTATATGCTTATATTTGTCCACAAGAATGGTAGACTAATAAAAAACATACTCACCATGAACACAGATCATCAATACCGACAACCGCACCAGACAAGTGCCACCACCCAACACCAACAGGTAGCAGCATCTTATTGTTGTTGTTAACTCCCCACGCCTGCCTGCGGCCACCCCACCAATTGCCGCTATAGCATTTCCCATTTTCAACAACTGTTCTATTACTGTCAACTAAAAGCATTTCGTCATGAAAACGAACAACCAACCCTTATTCCGCCTCGACGAGGGGATAACAGCCGCGCATCTCGCGTACTTTCAAAAATATGGTATCATCCAGTTTAAAAATTTCCTGGACAAATCTGCTTTAACGCATATCCATACGGAAGTGCAGCAGGTACAGGAATTACTGCTCCGCAACAACATTCAGAAAGTCAATGGTATACCGCTGAAATTCGGTACAGACGTGGATGGCAGTCCCCTGATACAACGCATTGCATTCGCCTCGCACTACAGCAACACCTTAC
>NZ_DATCVJ010000947.1:0-8979 GCF_036566945.1 Chitinophaga sp.
GCTATCATCAACATTATCAGGGAAACTTATCCAGATCATTTTATCCTGAGTGAAGAAGTTGGGGAGATGAAGACTGACTCCACTGTAAAATGGATCATTGATCCTATCGATGGTACGGTCAACTACGCAAACGGTATCCCCATCTGTTGTGTATCAATAGGCGTGGAAAAAGAAGGCGAAATGATACTGGGCGCCGTATACAATCCTTTTATGAACGAGCTGTTTGTGGCCGAAAAAGGCAAAGGAGCCACCCTGAATGGTAAACCCATTCATGTGTCTACCAAAGCAGACGTAAACACTTCCTGCCTTGTAACAGGATTTGCCTATCAATGGGAAGAAAGGCCCAACAATCCCTTACAGGTACTGGAATATATCATTAAAAAGGGCATCCCGGTACGTCGCCTGGGCTCCGCAGCCATTGACCTTTGCTGGGTAGCCTGCGGCCGGTTTGATGGTTTTTATGAACATCACCTCCAGGCATGGGATTCCGCAGCCGGCTACCTCATCGTAGAAGAAGCAGGGGGCAAAGTGACCGACTTCTCCGGAAACCGGTATTCCCCTTATCAGAAAGAAATACTGGCCACGAACGGCCAAATTCATAGTGCATTACAAGACCTTGTTAACGGTAAATAAAGATGGAAGAGGAAAGAACAGAAATACAGGACCTGGGAGAATTCGGATTAATCGACTATCTGACCAGGAACATAGAAATACAAAATGCCAGCACCGTATTAGGTGTAGGCGATGATGCAGCTGTTATTGACCATTTTGGCAAACAAACAGTCATCAGCACAGATATGCTCGTAGAAGGCATCCACTTTGACCTGATGTATACGCCGCTGAAACACCTGGGGTATAAATCGGTGGTGGTAAACATCTCAGACATCTATGCGATGAATGCCATTCCTACCCAGATTACCATGAGCATTGCTTTCTCCAACCGTTTCTCCCTGGAAGCACTCAACGAATTTTACGAAGGCGTATATGCTGCCTGCGAAAAATACGGCGTAGACCTGGTGGGCGGCGATACCAGCAACTCCCAAAAAGGCTTCGTTATCAGCGTTACCGCCATAGGTGAAGTCACCCCGGATACTTTCGTAAAGAGATCTACCGCCGAAAAAGGCGATCTGCTCTGCGTTACCGGCGACCTCGGCGCGGCCTACCTCGGCCTCACCCTTCTGGAAAGAGAGAAAAAGATTTATCTCGAAAGCCCTACGGTAAAACCAGACCTGGAAGACCAAACCTATATCATTGGCCGCCAGCTAAAGCCGGAAGCCCGTAAAGACATTATCGAATTTCTCCATCAGGAAGATATTCTGCCTACTGCCATGATGGACGTAAGCGATGGACTCAGTTCCGAAATACTCCACATCGCCAAACAAAGCAACCTTGGCGTAGTGCTTTATGAAGAAAAGATTCCTATTGCCCAGGAAAGTAAGGAAATAGCCCTGAAATTTGGCCTGGACCCTACTGCCTGCGCACTCAGCGGCGGAGAAGATTATGAACTGCTCTTCACCATGAAACAACAGGACTACGATAAAATTGTACTCAATGAACAGATCAGCGTTATTGGGTACATGACCGATATTACCGAAGGGGCACATATCCATACCAAAGGAGGCAACAAGTTTAAGCTGGTTGCCCAGGGCTGGAATGCCTTTCAGCAATAGCTTTTAGCTTTTAGCTTTTAGCTTTTAGCTTTTAGCTTTTAGAAAAAATGCAGCGGAGAACAGAATGTTCATCTTCGCTGCATTTTTTCTAAAAGCTAAAAGCTAATAGCTAAAAGCTATTACTACTTCTCTACAATCACCGGTATAACCGGGCTGTTATGCGTTGGTGGCATATCACCTGCAAAAACAGAAAACTTCAACTGATACTTACCTGGCTTATCCGGCATCACTACTTCCAGGTTAATTAACCGGCGCAGCACCGCCTTCTCCAGTGTCATGGTAGACTTTACCGGTGGCAGGGCTTCATCTTTCATCTTAAAGCCATATCCCAGTACCGGTTCGTTGGTTCTGTCTAACCGGATCGGCTGATGATAATCATTGGTAGGCTGCAGGATCACATTCACATGTTCTCCACGCTTTGCCTTAATAGCTTTCAGTGCCGGTTTTAACTGTATGAGAGAATACGAATAATAATCGGATTGGATGCTATAATCCCAGGTGCCCAGTACCGTTTTCAGGCTGTCGGTAATTGGAATGCCGGTACCTGGATCAAATACCACCATCACCTCCTTACCCCATAACTCCGTTTCCGTATTCCAGAAATTATATTGACTTCTGCGGGCATACCTGCTGTTAAGGCTATAAGATAGCTGCCCGGTATAAAACATATACTTGGACGGCTTTTGATAACTATTGATAAACACCACCGGTTTGCCTTGTGCACGCTCAGCTACCTGGGCGGTCCATTCGCGGTTATGATGTATTTCCGGTCTTATTTCCACTCCCGGCAGAAAGTCCCATACCATGTACACCCGCACTACCAATACCAGCAAGAGGGTAACCGGCAATGTATAGAGCAACGCTTTCTGCGACCAGCCTTTTCTCACAATCGCCTGATGCGCCAATATGAGTACCGGCGTAAAGAGCATTACCGTCCAGTTAGCCTCTACCCTGCCTTTGAAAGTGCTGAGCAGAAAAAATGATAACACCCCTATCACACAGAATTTAAGTGCCCGCTCAAATGAGTTCTGAATAGGACAACGGAAGGCATAGTATAATATCAGCCAGCCCAGTAAAGGCCCGAATAACAGGAGTTGTCCACCCAGGTAATCCAGTGAATAACTGATATCATAGGAAGATGCGTTGCGTTCCACCAGGTGGTACTGCAGAGAAGGGAATCCGTGTGTATACTGCCAGTATATATGTGGTAAAAACAGTAGCGTGGTAATGACCACGGCCACATAAAACTTGAATACTTTCAGCAGGTTGATATTGGATAATAGCGTGAAGAAGACCAGCAAAACGCCATGGTATTTACTGTAAAACATCAATGCCATGGAAATCCCCAGTAATATGGTATTCTTCCAGGTTTGTTCATTTACAAAGTTGCGGTATACCCAGAAATAGATAGCGGCGAAAAATATCAGTGGTACATCCGGCACCGCCAGCATTCCACCTATTTGCATGGCGCCCATGGCGCCGATGAGCAGGTAGAAAAGTTTATTATCTTTTGAGGCAATCAACCGCGCGGTAATCCACAGCGTGAGCGTATTTACCAATACAATCAGCAATCTCACTCCCAATTCGTTATGAAAAATGCCGTATCCTATTTTAATTAGCAGGGCGATCATAGGCGGATGATCAAAGTAACCCCAGTCGAGGTGACGCGAATACACCCAATAATAAGCTTCATCGTCCCATAACTCGGAGAAGCAAGCCTGTAAAAGGCCTAGCACCAACCAGGTTAGCAGAAATAGATTTTTATACCGGTCTTTTCTAAAGAAGCGAGTTATTGCACTCATGTGGATATACAGTATTATTAATCCTGCGAAGATAGGGCTATTAACAGTATACTGTAGTATCCCAGTTTGAGTCTATTGCAACCAGGGCGGCATCATAGCCTACTGCAATGCGGCCCAATGCTTGCTCACGGCCTATTGCACGCGCCGGATACAAGGAAGCCATACGTAATGCCTCTTCCAGTGGAATACCTACCTGTTCCACACAATTGCGAACCGCTTTGGTCATGGTTAAACAGGAACCGGACAAAACGCCCGTGGCACTTACAAAACGATCTTTCTCCCGGAGATATACATAACTGCCTTCCTTATTTTCCTCTACCGCATCGGTGATCAAAAACAGGCGCTCCTGCATCATCTTTTTGCTGATACGGATAGATGCAAAATCTACGTGTACACCATCCGCTACTATGCTGGCGCATACACGTGAATGATCAAAAATAGCCCCTACAATACCCGGTGCACGGCTTTCCAGTGGCGACATCGCATTGAAAAGATGCGTGGCATGATGTATCCCGTTATCAAACGACGTATATGCCTGGGCGTAAGTAGCGTTACTATGACCGGCAAATATTACAATACCGGCAGCAGCTAATTGTCTTACCAGCTCAGGATCGCAGCATTCGGGGGCCAGTGTCATGATTTTCACTACATCCCTGCCGTTTTCCAGGATCCAGTCAATGTCTTCCTGTGTAGGCGCATGTATATATTGCTCCAGGTGAGCCCCTTTCTTTTTTGGATTCATAAAAGGTCCTTCCAGGTGCAATCCCAGCACGCCCTGTCCACCCTGTTCCCAATAGGCTCTTACGGCTTTCATGGCGTCCAGCATTATATCACGGCCAATAGTAGCGATGGTAGGCATAATCCACGCGGCTCCTCCTCCTTTACTATAGGCTACGGTAGCCGCCAGAGCGGTCACGGAAGGATACAGGGAAAACACCTGTCCATTTCCTCCGTAAATCTGCAGGTCCATAAAAGCCGGGGCCAGCAAGGCGCCCTTCAAATCAATTTCATTACCCGTTGCCTCCCTTTCTGCATGTGGCATGATGCTGATAATTTTACCCTGATGGGTACTCACGGCATGATCTTCCAATATTTCCTCACCGGTAAATATTCTCGCATTGACGTAGGTTACAGACATACAATAAAATTTTACGGACGTGATTCAACTTCGTATAGTTCTAAAGGCAGCCCATCAGGGTCTGCAAAAAATGTAAAACGTTGCTGGGTGTGGGGATCGATGCGTATAGGCTCTGTAGTAACGCCTTTTTGCTGCAGCGTTGCTACCGCACTATCAATGTCTGCCACCGCAAAGGCCAGATGACGTAAACCAGCGGCTTCCGGGCGACTCACCCTTGCCGGTGGATCAGGGAAAGAAAATAATTCAATGATGTATTGGCCATCCAATGCCAGATCCAGTTTCCAGGAGTCCCGTTCTTCCCGGTACACTTCACGTATTACCTGCAGCCCCAGTACATCGGTATAAAATGTTTTACTACGGGTGTAATCAGCACAAATAATAGCGATATGGTGGACGGACTGCAAGCGCATTTTTGTTTGGTTTATTGCCGTTTTAGCTATTAGCCTTTAGCTATTAGCTGTTAGATTAAAGCGGATGGACTGAGGCGGAAGGGAAAATGCGGCCATATTCCAGGCCGCATTGGCTTATCCTTTCGGTAAAATCGTGAATGCATCTGCATCTTTCAGGAAAGGAATATTTTTCCTTACTTCTGTGAGGCGCTCACGTTGAAGGGTATACGTAAAAATATCTTCGTCATCAGATTTGCGGTAAATGATTTCTCCCATAGGATCTATCAGGCTGGATTCACCGCTATGATAAATCTCTTTACCATCGTTACCAACTCTATTCACACCAATGACAAAGCATTGATTTTCAATAGCACGAGCCTGCAACAAGGTAGTCCAGGCAGTTTTACGTCTTTGCGGCCAGTTGGCCACATTTACCAGTATATCGTAAGCAGGTTCGTTGGTATCCGGCTGAATATTATTGCGGGCCCATCCCGGGAAACGCAAATCATAACAGATACTCAGATTGATTTTCCACCCCTTTACCTGTGCAATCAGGCGTTTATCGCCTGGCTGGTAATGATCCTGCTCACCTGCATAACCAAACAGGTGCCGCTTATCATAAGTACCATAGGTGCCATTGGGAAGCATCCACACAAGGCGGTTGAGGTATTGCCCGTTTTCTTCGATGATCAGGCTGCCGGTGATAATGATATTTTTTTCGGCGGCCTTTTTCTTCATCCACTGTACGGCACTACCATCCATAGTTTCGGCCAGCAGTGATGATTGCATGCTGAAGCCGGTGCTGAACATTTCCGGTAAAAAAACCACTTCTGTTCTTTCGGTTATGCTGTTGATTTTTTCATCAAACATGCGGAGGTTAGCTTCCTTATCTTCCCAGTGCAATTGCGACTGTATGAGTGTTACTTTCAGATCTGACATTGTCGGTTATTGTGATCACAAAATTACGGCCTGACTGATTAGAAACTTTTCAAATTATTGCCTGCTTATACGGCTTTATTTGCGATTTGTTCAAGCGCATCACTGATTAACTCAGATTCAAAGCCTCTTTGCAACAGGTATTGCATCGTTTTATATTTGCGCTTCATCGGAATTTCCCCCTTCAACGACTCATATTTTTTTTCAGTGAGCTTCAGGAGAACGGCGGCATAGTCATCGGCATCAATTTCTTCCATCCCCTTTTTGATGCAGTAGGCCGATACCTGTTTCTGCTTCAGTTCCATGAGGATTTTTTTTCTGCCCCATTGTTTGATACGGAATTTGCCGCCGGCATAAGCTTTGGCAAATCGTTCTTCATTGAGGAAGTTTTCTGCTATCAATTCGGCAATGGCCTCGTCTACTTCATTTCCCCTCAATCCCAGTTCCAGGCATTTGTACCTGGTTTCCTGGTGACTCCGTTCCTGGTAGGCACAAAACTGCCGGAGTTTTAAAATAGCGCTTAGCATTTAGCTTTTAGCTTTTAGTGATTAACCAGAAGATGAGTAAGAAAAATTTACCATCAGCCCTCAGTCAGCCTCAACATAACATGCTAACAGCTAAAGGCTAATGGCTAATAGCTATCTCACTATTCTCAGCTTAGCGTAGTTAAGCATAATCTTCTTTTCTCCGCCTCCCTTAGGGAACAGGATGGTCGCGATCCTATTGTTGGGCGCACCTTCCATGGCAGCGATGGTACCAAAACCAAATTTCTGGTGTTCTACCTGCATGCCAGGTTCCATTCCTGCCGGATCATCCGGAGTAAAGTTATCCGAAGGCACGTGGGTGGTAGCACCGGAAAAAGTAGGTTTGGCGGCCGGTTTCTGTGCAACAGGTTGTGATTGCTGCGCAGGTGTTTTCTTCTGAATCCGGTCAAACATATTATTGCTGTTGCTCCAGCCAGAAGTATTGCCACCGCCAAAAGCGTTGCGCACACTACCTCCGCCGGCATAACTGCGGTCTATGAATTTCTCTGGCATCTCTTCCAGGAAGCGGCTGGGTTCATTCTGTACCAGGTTACCAAAACGATAACGGCTATTGGCGTAGGTAAGCCATAATCGTGCTTTTGCACGGGTAATGGCTACATAAAACAAACGTCTTTCTTCTTCCAGTTCCTCCCGGGTGTTGATAGACATGCCGCTGGGAAACAGCGTTTCTTCCAGTCCTACAGTGAACACCACCGGAAACTCCAGTCCTTTCGCCGCGTGAATGGTCATCAGTTTCACCACATCACTATTTTCATCTGTACCCTGGTCGGCATCTGTCAGCAAGGTAATTTGCTGCAGATAAGAACCCATGCTTTTATCCAGCAATTCCCCTTCTTCGTCGGGGGTTTCTGTAAACTCTTTAATGGAGTTCAGTAATTCCTGCACGTT
The DNA here is from genome assembly GCF_036566945.1 of Chitinophaga sp. Lineage (GTDB taxonomy): Bacteria > Bacteroidota > Bacteroidia > Chitinophagales > Chitinophagaceae > Chitinophaga. The sequence continues at coordinate 7,369 of NZ_DATCVJ010000947.1, forward strand.
CTCATAACGGGCAAGCCCCTCCGTAGTTTTATCGTTGAATAATTCCTTTACTAAGTTGGTGGATTTACCTACCATCACCGCTACATCGTAAGCGTTGTGATGGGCGAGAGATGCCTGAAAACTTTTGATCATGATTACAAAAGCTTCGATAGCCTCTACGGTACCTCCTTTGAAACCAAACTCCCTGGCTCTTTCCAGCACCTCCCACATGGTGATGTTGTGTTCATTGCTCAGGATGATGGTTTTTTCTATTGTTGTTTTACCGATACCACGCACCGGATAATTGACAATCCTTTTCAGGCTTTCTTCGTCGCGGGTGTTCATCGTAACGCGGAGATAAGCGACGAAGTCCTTGATTTCCTTGCGTTGATAGAAAGACAAACCGCCGAAGATGCGATAAGCAATAGCTTTACGGCGCAGGCTTTCCTCAAAGGAACGGCTCTGGGCATTGGTGCGGTACAGGATAACGAAGTCACGGTTATCGTAATGATTCCGCAGCTTCTGTTCTGCAATGGTATCTGCTACAAACTTACCTTCTTCATTATCTGTCATGGTGCGTACCAGTTTGATGGTATCACCTTCCGTGTTATCTGTCCAGAGATTTTTTTCTATTTGTCCTTTATTGTGCGCAATCACTTCATTGGCCACATTCAGGATAGATTTGGTGCTGCGGTAGTTTTGTTCCAGTTTCACCACTTTCACGTCGTCGTAATCCTTTTCAAACTGGAGGATATTTTCTATTGTAGCGCCGCGGAAGGAATAGATACTTTGCGCATCATCTCCCACTACACAAATATTTTCGTTTACAGCACCCAGTAATTTGATGATTTCGTACTGTGCAGGGTTGGTATCCTGGTACTCATCGATCATGATGTACTTAAACTTGTGCTGGTATTTGTGCAGTACTTCCGGGAATGATTTAAGGAGGATATACATTTTAAACAGCAGGTCATCGAAATCCATGGCCCCGTTTTTAAAAGTACGTTTGGCGTACATGTCGTATATCTTACCGATGAGCGGCCGGTTGGCGCGCATATCTTCCTGTTGTACCAGGTGATCCAGCTGGTATTCATCCGGTCCCATCAGGCTGTTTTTGGCAGCAGAGATGCGGTTGTATACGAAGTTGGGTTTATAGTGTTTATCGTCTAAATTAAGCTCATTGATAATTGTTTTGATCACACTTTTGGCGTCATCAGAATCGTAGATGGTGAAGTCGTTCGGATAACCGAGCCGGTGTGCTTCTGCGCGGAGCAGGCGGGCAAACACGGAGTGGAAAGTACCGATGTAAAGATTACGGGCTTCGCTGCCGCCGAGGATCTTTTCCACACGTTCTTTCATTTCACGGGCAGCCTTATTGGTAAAGGTGAGTGATAAAATATTAAACGCATCCACGCCATTCCGCATCAGGTGTGCTATACGGGTGGTAAGCACCTTGGTTTTTCCCGAACCGGCGCCTGCTACAATCATCAAAGGGCCGTTGATATGTATTACTGCTTCCCGCTGTTGTTCGTTAAGCTCGTCTAAATAATTTGCCTTCATCACGACTGCTGTTTATATTTTATTTGTAGTAAGATGAGTATTCCAGAAGGGTGTAAAAGTACGAAAAGAAAT
>NZ_DATCVJ010000948.1:0-6945 GCF_036566945.1 Chitinophaga sp.
TGAACGAATGCGATGCCATCAAAGACAGTCTCCGACCCAATCCCATCGCTGCACCTGAACTGAATAGTCATCGTGCTACCAGGGGTGCTGCACTGGCATTAAAAGCAAAAGTGTTGCTGTATGCCGCCAGCCCCTTGTTCAATGGTCAGAATATTGATGCCAATAATCCACTCACAGGTTACATTAACTACGATAAAAATCGCTGGAAACTGGCAGCAGATGCCGCCCACGACCTGATCAATGAAAGAACTTTCGCGCTGCTGCCTAATTTTAAAGATGTATTTATCACCCAAAATAATAGTGAAGTCATCTTTTTCCGACAGGGCGGAAATACCACCGACGTTGAAAGTGCCAACGGGCCCGTAGGTTTTGCGGCCGTAGCAAGAGGCCGCACCAACCCTACGCAGGAACTGGTGAATGCTTTCCCTACCAACACCGGCGTTCCTATTACAGACCCGGCATCGGGCTATAATTCCAATGATCCGTATGCCCGCCGTGATCCACGTCTCACAATGAGTATCCTGTATAACGGCGCACGCTGGCTGAATACAGAACTACAAACTTTTCAGGGTGGCCAAAGCCGCCCCGGTGGCGCAGAACCCGGCACGCAAACATCGTATTATATGCGCAAGTTCATGGGCAACTTCGAAAATGCCACGCAATACAGCAATACCAACCGCGACTGGATCATATTACGCTACACGGAAGTACTGCTCAATTTTGCTGAAGCAGAAAATGAGTCCAACGGCGCCACGGCAGAAGTATACCAGGTGCTGAAAGACCTGCGTGCACGCGCAGGTATTACTGCCGGCGATAATGGTATGTATGGCCTGAAGGAAAACATGACGGCAGATGAAATGCGCAATGTGGTACGTAACGAAAGAAGGATAGAACTGGCTTTCGAAGAACACCGCTTCTGGGATATCCGCCGCTGGAAGATAGCGCAACAGGTATATGGTACCGCATTGCATGGCATGAACATCATCAAGGACGGACCTGCCTTTAACTACAACGTGGTGGAAGTGTTCAGGCCCGTGTTCACGGCGCCCAAAATGTACCTGTATCCTATTCCTTACGATGAAGTAGTGAAGAACGATAACATGCGTCAGAATCCGGGCTGGTGAGTGTCCTATTCCTTACAAGAAATTTAACTGACTGAAGATGAAAAATATTATACTGTTTCTCCTGCTGCTGCTGGCTACACCTTGCCTCGTAACGGCCCAGCAAAAAATCATAAGCGGTACGGTAAAAGATATGAATGGGGTACTGCCCGGCGCTTCCATTTCGGAAAAGGGTATGCCCACTAACGGTGTCATAGCCGATGCCAACGGCCGATTCAAACTCACGCTGAAAGGGCGCTCCAATACGATCCTGATAAAGTTGATCGGGTTTTCTGCACAGGAAATTGATGTGGCCAGTCGCGATGCGATCGATGTAGTGCTGCAATCATCTACACAAGGCATCGATGAAGTGGTAGTAGTGGGATTCAACACCGCTAAACGTATCACCAGCACGGGTGCGGTAAGTGCCATTACCGGCGCTGAAATCAGAAACGTACCTACTGCCAATGTACAGAATGCCCTGATGGGAAAACTGCCGGGATTTGTGTCGCAACAACGCTCCGGCCAGCCCGGAAAAGATGCATCCGATTTCTTTATCCGTGGTGTGAGTTCCCTCAACAGCGATGGAAATAAACCACTGATCATTGTAGATGATATCGAGTATTCTTACGATCAGCTGCAACAAATCAATGTCAACGAAATCGAAAGTATCTCTATCCTGAAAGATGCTTCCACTACCGCAATCTATGGTATCAAAGGCGCTAACGGCGTACTCGTGGTAGCTACCCGCCGCGGTAAGGTGGGCCTTCCACAGGTAAATCTCCGTGTAGAATCCGGTCAGCAGGCGCCCGTGAAAACGCCCACGTTTCTCAATGCATACGATGCGGCTACACTGGTAAATGAAGCCTATAAAAATGATGGTCTCACTCCCAAATTTACGGCGCAGGATCTCGAATTATTTAAAAATGGGAAAGATCCCTACGGCCATCCGGACATCAACTGGTATGATGCGGTATTTAAAAAATATGCCTATCAGGCCAATACCAACGTAGATATTTCTGGTGGCACAGAAGCGGTGAAGTACTTTATCTCCGGTGGATTTCTCACACAAAACGGGTTGGTAAAAGATTTTTCTGATCCGAGAAATGAAGTGAATACCAACTACTTTTTCCGCCGCTATAATTTCCGCTCCAACCTCGATATGCGCGCTACCAAAACGCTGACCATGCGGCTGAACCTCACCACCCGCTTCGGTGATATCAATCAGCCCAGGTCCGCTAACGTGGTGTCGGAAGTATATAATTTTGAAAAAATACATCCGTATTCAGCGCCAATGATGAACCCTAACGGGAGTTACGCTTATGCCGTGGACACCAAAGATGCATTGCCTACGCTGAACGCAAGACTGGCCAACGGTGGTTACAGTCGTACTAAAAGAACCGATTTCGATGTGCTGTATGACGTTACACAACAACTCGATTTTCTGACAAAGGGGCTCTCCCTCACAGGCCGCGTGGCCTATGGCGGCATTGAGCAGTATGCCAGAAATCTTTTCCGCGAAGCCGATCCGCCATCGTATTACTATAATCCAGCGGATCAGTCGTATACCCTCGATCCCCGCGGCAACTATCGCCTGCAGGCGTATCGGGTAACAGGCAACACAGATTTATATAGCCGGAATGTGAATACACAGGCCTTCCTCAGCTATAACCGTATTTTTGGTGATCACGCTTTCAATGCGCTGGCCTTGTATAACAGGCAAAGCTATACGTCGAAAGCAGATATTCCCGCTAACTTCAGGGGCTTCTCTTTTAAAGCAGGTTATAACTACAAACAAAAATACCTGCTCGATTTCAACGGCGCCTATAATGGCTCCGACAGATTTCAGGCGGCGAAACGTAACGGCTTCTTTCCAGCCGTGGGCGTGGGATGGAGCATTTCCGAAGAACCATTTTTTAAGAGTAATATTCCTTCCATCAGTCTCCTGAAACTACGCGGCTCCTACGGGGTAGTCGGCTCCGACGTTACTTCAGGTAATCGTTACCTGTACCGTCAGGAGTATGTTAATGGCGGTGGTTATTCTTTTGGAGAGAATGACACACAAAACGGCTCTATCTATGAAGGCGATCTCGGAAACATGGACGTGAGCTGGGAGAAAGCCAAAAAAGCAGACATCGGTATCGACATGAATCTCTTTAAAGATAAGCTGTCTTTTACGGTTGATTATTTTCATGATATCCGTTTCGATCAGCTGGTACGTAAAGGCTCGGTACCAAATATGCTGGGTATCGGTTTCAGTCCTACCAACGTAGCCAGAACCAGCAACCAGGGCTTCGACGGACAAATCAACTACCGTGGAAATATTCGTCAGGTGAACTTCAATACCAGTCTCGTATTCCAATACTTCAAAAATAAAGTACTGTTTAAAGACGAAGCACAACCGGCTTATCCCTGGCTGCGGGAAACAGGTCTGCCTATCGATCAGCCATTTGGTTACACCTTTATAGGTTACTACACACCAGAAGATGTGCAGAAAATCCAGTCCAACACACACGATAAACCCGCTGCTCCATTGACGGAGTATCCTATACAAGCGGGCGATCTCAAATACAAAGATGTGAATGGCGACGGCGTAATCGACAACAACGACATAGGACCTATTGGTAAACCCAACCTCGCCAATACCGTACTGGGACTTACACTGGGCGCCAGTTACAAAGGCTTCAGCATTAATGTACTGTTCCAGGGTTCTTTTGGATATAGCTTTAGCGTAGTAGGTACAGGTATCGAAACTTTTCAGAGTCAGTTCCAACCCATTCATCAACAAAGATGGACGCCGGAGAATGCTGCCAATGCGCAGTTTCCACGACTGACCAGCAATCCTACCACGGTCAACAGTGCACGCACCTATATGTCGGATTTCTGGCTGATAGATGCACGGTATGTACGACTGAAAACAGTAGACCTGGGCTATCAGCTGCCCAGCCGCTGGCTGCCGGGGCGTCTGAATAATGCACGTCTTTACCTGAGTGCTTATAATTTACTGACCTGGACCAACTATGATAAATACCAGCAAGACCCGGAAGTAGCCAGCAACTCCGCCGGCGATGCATACATCAATCAGCGGGTAGTTAACCTGGGTATTCAAATTGGCTTTAAATAAATATCTGTATGTACAAAATGATATTGCTATTGATGGCCGGCGGTATTTTTACCTCCTGTGTGAAAAATCCGCTCAGCGGCTATCAAAGCCAGGAGCGCGCCATCATCTCCTTCAAACTGCCGGAAGGCCAGGTAGGCGAAACCGAGATTGTGAACGGAACCGATTCTGCCACCGTGACGCTATGGGTAACAGAGGAGCTGGATCTTACTGCGCTCACGCCGCAGGTGATGGTGTCTAAAAACGCGACAGTATTGCCCGCGCCAGGTGTGAAAGTAAATTTCGCCGCGCATGACAACCGCTATGCGTATCGCGTAACATCCGAATCAGGTGCCTCGAAATACTGGTATGTACGCCTCATGAAAAAAACAACAGCCACCGGTCCTCGTTTGCAACTGCTGCAAAGCAATGGCCGCTGGGACCCGCGCGTAACGGTGTACAGCGATTTGGATTACAACGACTATCTCACCCGCTACCAGAACTGGAACGGCGGCGATGGTTGCTACTCTGTATTACTGCCGGATGGCCGCCTGCTCTGGTCATTCCAGGATAGCTTCTTTGGGCAGGTAAGCGCTGATCGCAACCGTACCAACAACGTCATGAACCGTAATGCCGCACATCTGCAACTCGATACGTCTCTACAAAGTTTTATACAACTCAACCCTGGTGCAGGTAATCAGAGCCAAACCTGGATCAAGTACGGCAGCGCCGCCGAAGATCAGGACTGGTACTGGCCCGGCGCCGGACAGGTACATGGTGGCAAAGTCCAGATGCTGCTCAGCCACGTTAAGAAAACGGGTAGTGGTACCTGGGATTTTGCACACGTTAGTACTGATCTGGCCATCTTCGATTTGCCGTCTATGCAGTTGAGTCAATTGATCAAAGACAAAGACCTGAGCAGCAACTACAGCGCCGGCAGTATGCAGGCCCCCGATGGCTATACGTATATGTACAGCACGGAAAATGGTTTTCTGACTTCATCCATGTATGTAGCCCGCGCAGCCGGTCAGGACCTGACCGGCACCTGGGAATATTATGGCCAGAACGGATGGAGCACTACGCCGGTGAAATATAATGTATGCAGCGATATTAGCCAGCCGAATGTGTTTTATAAAGATGGTAAATACTACCTCGTATCACAGCAAATTATTTTCGGACTGGATATTTATATTCTTGAATCTAACAGCCCGGTGGGACCGTGGACCAATAAACGGACACTGTACCATATCCCGGATCAATACAGCGTGGGATTCATTAGTTACAATGCCTTTGTGCATCATGGATTAAGCAGGGAAGGAGAGTTGGTTATTTCCTATAATATCAATCCCACGGATTTCGCCAGCAATTTCAACAACCCAGGTAGTGCAGACAGGTACCGGCCCTATTTTATACGCGTATTCAATTGGAAATAGTAAACTTTCGTAGTAACAGCAAAGGCTTCCCATCGGGAAGCCTTTGCTGTTAAATGTTTCATTAGAAATGCCTGTTCCCGTTCGTATTACGTGGGTCGATCAACGACTTATTGCAATAAGTCGCCGGATCAAATTCACTGACATTCATGGATAAAAAGGAAATATCAGTGAATAAGGGTGCCAGCTTTTGTATGATCACCCTCGAAAGATGGGCTCTTTGCTCCGTTGTTCGGCCGCCCATAATGCTCGCGAAAATGTGCAAAAAACTATCTTTGCCGTGTCCCAGTTTATAATGTTCGTAACAGTTCATCCGCACCTTTACATCATTTTCTGCAAACAATCCTGTCGATACCGCCGCATCGTAAACGGTATCCATGATCACTTCTGCCGGTTGTTGTGCTAAAATGTTTTTTGAAAATTCTATTACAAAATGAGGCATATGTTTTATTTTTTTACCAGGCCCTGGTACGGCCTACATAAATATTCTTGGCGTTGTAATAAGTATCTCCCCACGGGCCACTACCACCACTGGAACCTTCCATCTGCAGGTTAATGATGATATACATAGGCTTCCCTACAAAATTAGCCACATGCATGCCCGTCCAGTTACCATCAATATAGTAATGAATGTTTATATCCGTAGCACTTACTTTGGTGATCCATACCCGGTAATTATGCCAGTTACCCGGCGCCGAAACATTCGTTAAAATACTGGATACATCCTGCGGGGTTCTAAAAGTATTCTGCCAGTTGGTGGCATTACCCTTAAACTCCAGGATATCACTTTCCGGAGGCCAGCTATTCACGGCAGTCAGCCAGAATGCAGGCCAGGAACCGGCTACCGATGGCGCCTGGAAATCTCCTTTTACTTCCCAGTTGGGAAATTGATCATTCACTAATACCTGTGCTTTGGCATATACAGCACCACTGTGATAATGAATAGGCAGATAAGGATCGCTGGAGCTGTTTCCTTCATTCCAATTGATGCGGGCAGCCTTCAGTGTGAGTGTACCGGCATTCAGGTAAATATGGTTATGATCAGAAGTACTGCCATACATACGTGCGGTACCGTTGTGATCCGATCCCCAGGGATAGAGATAATTCCAGGAGGCTTCAAATGCGGTGTAACTGTCAAAGGAGCTGTTGTCCAGCACGGTTTCCCATGTTTCTGCTGCTACAGCGGCCGATTGCGTTTTTACCACAGCCGCAATTTTGGAATCAGTAGGCTGACCGGGAACAGCTTGCTTCTGACAGGACAGGAGGATAGGACTGACCAGTGCAAATAAGATTTTCATACTTGTTTTCATAAAAC
>NZ_DATCVJ010000949.1:0-2530 GCF_036566945.1 Chitinophaga sp.
CAATTAACGATTGAACGGGTGTATGATTCGTACTGGTGTATGATCGAAATGATATATCCATGCGGAACGGGTAAATAACAGTAACTAATCAGATATACATGCACGCGAACAGCAAAAAATCACTATTACAAAGTTACAGTATATAAACACGAAGAAGGGCCGGTAGTGGCCGTTGGGAAAGGTTATGCCAAAGTCGAATCCATGGCAAGTGCGGCCATGAGAAAGTAGTAGTTAAGCTGACTGTTGCTTGTATATTTCAGTGAAATGGACAAGTGGCGATTGTTTAGGCGACTAAGTTAAGGATATAATTTTATATTATCCAAAAGAGAACTTTGCCGAACTGGTATTTATGTTTTTACCCAAGCGGATATTTGTTTGTTGGATTTTACGGGAGAAGGAAAGAAATGGGTTCATGAAATGCATTAAATGTCATTACAATGTCACCAAATACTTGTTTTCATTTCATATTGAAATAATAAAAACATACCTACAGGGTCGTTATATTGAATTAATTTCACCATTACACCATTATATCAATACAAAATCAACCAATCATCCAATTTTTTAAAATATTTCTAAATATCGCCACTGCACTTTTATTTACCGGTGTAATTGTAGACTTTTGTTACACAATCGTCATATTTCAAATAGTGATACCGTTTTACACATATCAATTCTCTGTTACTCCTGCCTCTCAGCAGGACACGGACACTATGGCGACAACGACCACAATTATTACAACCCCACTGCGGGGTTAGTTTTCACATATTATCCAACGACCACGAAGTGGTACACAACCGGGAGGACCCGGAGTTATCTACGTATAAACTTTCCATATGCAAGTATTAAAATTTGGCGGCACTTCTGTCGGAAGCGCCAAAGCAATAGAACAGGTTTGCAACATCCTCAAAAAATATAAACCTGCCGGACAATATGCTATCGTTGTATCTGCACTTGGCGGCGTAACGGACAAGCTTATACGCTGCGGACAACTCGCAGAGCAAGGCAAGGAAGAATATAAAAATGTATTACAGGAAATTGAAGCCAGGCACCTGGATACGATCCGCGAACTATTCCCTATTACCGCACAAAGCGGGCAGATAAGCCAGCTGAAGAAAAAATTAAATGCCCTCGAAAACCTCTGCGATGGCATCTTCCAGGTAGCGGAACTCAGTCTGCGCACCCTGGATAAAATTATGAGCTACGGAGAACTGATGTCCTGCACCATCGTAGCGGAAAAACTCAAACAACAAGGCTTCTCTGCCACCTGTAAAGACAGTCGCGAGCTGATTGTTACAGATAATACCTTCGGCCACGCCGCTGTAAATTTTGTTGCCACCAATCATCATATTACCCAGTACTTCGCACAGTCGACCGTTGACTATGTAGTATTACCGGGCTTTGTAGCCGCTACCGCTGAAGGGGAAACCACTACCCTGGGCCGTGGTGGTTCTGATTATACCGCAGCCATCGTAGCTGCCGCCGTTAACGCTGAGGTACTCGATATATGGACAGACGTCAGCGGCATGATGACCGCAGATCCGCGCATCGTATCACAGGCCATTCCTATTTCGCATATCTCTTATGTGGAAGCGATGGAACTATCCCACTTCGGCGCCAAAGTCATCTATCCGCCTACCATTCAGCCGGTGATGAACAAACGCATTCCTATCTGGATCAAAAATACCTTTGCGCCGGAAGATCATGGCACCCTTATCCAGGACAGTGCCGACCGCAGTTTCCCGGTAACCGGCATTTCCGGTATACAACATATTGCCCTGCTCACACTGGAAGGCAGCGGCATGGTGGGCATACCCGGATTCTCTAAAAGACTGTTTGAATCGCTCTTACGGGAACGCATCAACGTGATTCTTATTACACAAAGTTCTTCAGAGCACTCCATTACTGTAGGCATCCATGAAACAGATATGCTGAAAGCCAAAACCACAGTAGATAGTGAGTTTGGTCAGGAAATACTGGAAAAACGCATTGAGCCGCTACAGGTAGAAAAAGATCTCTGCATCGTGGCCGTAGTAGGTGATAAAATGAAAAACCATCATGGCACCAGCGGCAAACTGTTTGGTACACTTGGACGTAACGGGATCAACGTAAGGGCCATTGCACAAGGCTCTACCGAGAAAAATATCTCTGCTGTTATTAATAAGGCAGACATTAAAAAAGCCCTGAACGTAATGCACGAAACCTTTTTTGAAATACCATTGAAACAGGTCAACCTCTTCATTGCCGGTGTAGGTAATGTAGGCAGCAAACTATTGGAGCAACTGCAGCAACAGCAACACTACCTGCGCGATGAACTGGGCTTACAGGTACGGGTGATTGGCCTGGCCAACAGTAAACATACCCTGTTACTGGAAGGTGGTATTGCTTTAGACAACTGGCGCGAACAACTGGAACAGGGCAGCCGCGTACGTACGGCAGATTTTGTGCAACAGATCAAATCATTGAACCTCCGCAACAGTGTATTCGTGGATAATACTGCCAGCAGCGACATCGCCGCCGTATACCATGA